>JAYSRX010000078.1:0-9043 GCA_043720795.1 Minisyncoccota bacterium
CAGTACATATCTTGTTCTTGCTTCGTTTTGCATATTCTATTAATGACACACTGGTGGGGGATGCTAAGCTTTGCAGAGGTTGAAAAGAGTAGTGTGGTAGTGTACAAAAAGTTACACTCGAATGTATCGAAATAGTGCAAGAACTGTCACTTTTGTCACTTTTTGAGTTCCAAAAATTGGCATTGTTGGCATTTGAGACATTGCAAAATATCTGCTAGGAGTGTCTCATTTGTCGCATTTACAAAATCCAGACTAGCGTCCGAGCGGGGTAGAAATGGAAATTGCCAAGATACCAAACAATCCTTACGGGGCTTGGTTGGAGAAAGTTCGAGAGCGAGGTGGGGCACAAAATAAAAACTCCGACCATAAATTGTTCGGAGTTTTTTATTTTGTGCGCCCGAGCAAGACACTGTCTTGCGAGTAGGAATCGCACCACAAGAGTATTTCTATTTTGATGAATCAAAATATTTCAAAGCCGGAGCGGGTCAAAAATCAACGAGCGAAGCGACTGTGATTTTAAGAACCCGTGATCGATTCCTGCCATACCTTTTTCCAGTAGAATTTTCAAAATATTTAAGGTAGTATCCTCAGTAATGAATCAAGAAAAAGAAAACAAAGAAATAATCGTCGTACTCGATAATATTAGAAGCGTTCACAATGTTGGAGCAATCTTTCGAACTTCTGATGCGCTTGGAATCGATAAAATTTTTCTTTGTGGAATCACGCCTGCTCCAGTAGATCGTTTTGGACGAGAACGAAGCGACTTACATAAGGCAGCACTTGGAGCAGAAAATTCAGTCGCGTGGGAACAGCACTTCTCTGCGTGTACCTGTGTTGAACAACTTAAAGTCGAGGGTTACTCAGTTGTCTGTGTTGAACAAGCAAAAAATTCAATTGATTACAAAACAGTTATTCCAAAAAATAAAACAGTATTCGTATTTGGGAATGAAGTAGATGGAATATCAAAAGATATATTGGAGTTAGCAGACTGTGTCGCTGAAATACAAATGGTAGGCGAAAAAGAGTCGTTGAATGTATCTGTGTCGTTTGGAATTGTGATGTTTAGGATGTTGGATAAGTGACGCAAAACAATAACCCCTGCGAAGGCAGGGGGACTATGTTTTGTGTCATCCTCGCGAAGACGGGGATCCAGGATCACTTACGTTACATACTCACTATTCATAGAACAGTGGCTACTCTTCGTTACATTAAGAATATTCCAATATTAAAGTTTCTGCTTCTGGATCCCTGCCTTCGCAGGGATGACAAGACTCAGTTCGTTTTCATAAAAATAATGAATGTAATTTACTTCTGACACACAGAACAATAATGTGCACTTCGCCCACCAATTACTTTTCGTTCAATAATTCCTACACACTCTTTTCTTTTGCAGGAAAGTTTTGTTCTTCGGTATGCATTATGATGCAATTGAAATTCTCCTGGTACTCCATGTGGATTGCGGTAGTCAGACATCGAATCACCTCCAAAATTTATTCCTTTAGATAAAATCTCTTTTGTATTTTTGGTAATGAGTTTGTAATCGGAATCTGATATTGATGACACAGTTCGTTCAGGATGAATTTTTGATGACCAGAGTATTTCGTCTGAATAAATATTTCCAATACCAACAATAAAAGACTGATCCATGAGTGCGGTTTTAATTTTATAGTTCGGACGTTTTGATAATCGAGTTTTAAAACATTTCCAATCAAAAGAATCTTCGAGTGGTTCGGGTCCAAGTATCTTAAATTTGTGTTCGAGTTCGTTCGGATTTGATACAAGGGTAATTGTTGCAAATTTGCGCATGTCTGAAAAAGCGAGATGTGTACCATCTGCAAAAGTGAGTACGAAATGAATAAATCTATTGAATGGATCTTGGAGGGGTCCTGGAATTTTGGGTACCCACTCTTTCTTTTTTGAATTGAATTCAAAAGTTCCATACAAAAGATGTCCGGTCATTTTCATATGGATCACGATTGTTTTACCATCTTCAATTTCAATCAATACATTTTTGGCTCTTCGTCCGACACCTTCAATTTTTTTGCCCAACAGTTTGGACTTGAACAATTTGAAATATTTCTGATCTTTTATATTTTCTTTTCCGACATACTTCAGGCTGTTGTAATCATTCCAAACATCTACGATTTTCTTATCGCATATCAGCTCATTGAGCATAGTTGCTGTTGTATGGACTTCGGGTAACTCAGGCATAATGTGATATTATATTTTTGTGAACCAAAATGCAAAACACCTATTACATATATTTTGCGTACTGACATTATCTGTGTGTGCTCTGTATTTACTTTCTGAAAATAAAACTCATCTAATGGATAGAGAATCAAGCGCACTAGTTTTGGAAGCCAAGACCATTGATCAAATTTTTGAAAAAAGACAAAATCTAAAATCATCTAAACGAGGACGGAACGAAAATAAAATTGTGAATATTTTGATTGTCCCGGGACATGATGACGAGAGTTATGGAACGCAATTCAATGGACTTAAAGAAGTTGAACTCAATCGTATTCTCGCTCAAAAACTATTCGACTATCTTGCAAAAGAAAACGGAATAAATCCCGTGCTTGCAAGTACAAAAGAAGGATACAATCCAATATTTGAAGATTATTTTTTAAATGAAAAAGAAAAAATTCAATATTTTATTTATGATGCAAAAGAAAGTTTTTCTAAAAAGTTAACCCATGAAGATGCTGAACATCTTGTTGGTAATTTTCATAACACTGCAACCGAGGATGTTGTCCAGCGCCTGTATGGAATTAATCGATGGGTTAATGATAAAGATTTTGACATGGTGATACATATTCACTTCAATGATTATCCAGGTAGAAAGAGAGACAAGAATGGGAAACATGAGGGTTTTTCAATCTACACTCCAGGAACTCTTTTTGTAAATCATGAGGTCAGTAAACTTCTTGCGAATTCTATTTTTGAGGAGTTGAAAAAAATACAACGTGTGAGCAGTCTTGAAAGTGAAGGGGCTGGAATAATAGAAGATCATGAACTGATTGCATTGGGTGCAAACGAAAGTCTGGAGGCAGCGTCAGTACTTGTTGAATATGGCTACATCTACGAATCAAAATTTACCAACGTGGATTTGAGAGAAACTACTCTCGACTATTTTGCATATGCAACATATGCAGGAATAAAAAAAATGATCAATGAACAACCGTTTAAAAAAGAAGAAGAGGAGACTTTTGTTTTAAAAGATACACTCACTGAAAGTAATTTGGTGTGGCAATTCCAGAAGGCACTTGCTGGGATATATCCTCCTCGGGGTAAAAGTTTGAACGATTGTCCCATAACAGGTTATTTTGGAGTGTGTAGTGGGGATGTTAGATAAGAATGTTCGAAGAATGTGCTATCTAAGAATTTCTTTCACAACTTCTGCATCACTCCATGCTTCTTTGGATCCATTCGCTCTCATGATGTATGGATCAGTTCCTTTTCCTGTAATCAACACTGCGTCACCTGGTTTTGCTTTTTGGATTGCCTTTGTGATGGCTATTCTTCGGTCCAATTCTATTTCAAGTTTGTCGGGATCAATCGAATCTTTCATGTCATTTAGTATACTCATTGGATCTTCATCATACGGGTCTTCGTCAGTGAGAATAACTTCGGCACAATAGGTGTTTGCAATTTCTGCCATCTTGGGTCGTTTCCACGTATCTCTTCCACCTCCAGTATTACCAAGAACACAAATTCTTTTTTTGCCATCGAATGCTTTGTAGATCGCTTCGAGTGAATCTGGTGTATGGGCATAATCAACTACAATATCGATTCCTTTTGTATTTGGAATAAACTGCGCACGACCTTTTACTTCTTGTAACCTCGCGATTCCTTCAAGAATCTTTTCATCACTAATGTCAAAATGTCTACCTACCCAGAATGCTCCCACAATGTTGCGAATATTGAACTCACCTACGAGAGGGGAAACAAAATTAAGATGTTTGTATTCAAAAGAAACTGGAATAATTGATCGAATCTTTGTGTCGTCTGTAGCAATTGAAAATAAAATAGATTTTCCTTTATACCTGTGTACGAATTCGTGTGCATATGAAGAATCCTCGTTTACAACAAGCACACCTTTTTTATTGTTTAAGTTATCAACAATATTTAATTTTGCTTCTTTGTATTTTTCAAAAGATCCATGTGACTCTATGTGTTCAGGAGAAAGATTTGTAAAAACAAGAGCATCAAGATAAATGCATTTGTGGCGAAATTGTTTGGATCCTTCAGATGTTATTTCAATAATTGCAACATCACATTTTGCCTTTACTGCGTCTGCGAGGAATTTTTGCATAAAAAATCTACCAGGCATGGACATTTTGTATGTGTTTGGACGTTCTTCATCTCCAATTTTGAAACGGATTGTTCCTGATAAAGCTGTTTTGTATCCTGCTGTTTCAAAAATCGAATTGATAATTTCGGCACTTGTAGATTTGCCTTTCGTGCCAGTGATTCCTATTATTTTAATTTTGTTTGCAGGAAATCCGTAGATAATAGCTCCTGTAATAGTCAAAAGATAATGGTACACAGGTTGTCCAAAGGAATATGCCTTTTTTGGGATGAACTTTTGAATTTTTCGGAGTATTTTTTCCATATTATTTTGCTAACTTCTTTAACGCTTCTTTGATAATTTGTTGAGAATTCAGTTCGGACGATAATCCTGTAATTGTATCCCGTGCTTGTTTTGTAGAATATCCGAGTGATACCAATGCTTCGATTGCATCCTGCTTCTCGTTGTTTGTTTCCATTTGAATAGATTCAACTTTGTCTTTGAGTGCTACAATAATTTTTTCGGCAGTCTTGATTCCAATCCCTGTAAGTTTTTTGAAATAGTGTGCATCACGTGACCCAATTCCTTCGAGAATGGTTTTGGGATTGGAGGTGTTAAGGATCGAAAGGGCAGACTTGGGACCTACTCCGTTTACGTGAAGAAGTAATTCAAAAATTTCTTTTTCGTCAGAATATAAAAAGCCATATAGGGTACGGGAAGTTTCTTTGATATCGAGGTGTGTCAGTAAGGTAACGTCCAACCCAGTTCGGAGCATTGAACATGTGTGAGCGGTTGCAGATACCTTATATACGACTCCTTGGACATCAAGAAGTGCTCCGCCTAATACTAATTCTTCAATCACTCCTTTAAGCTTTGCTATCATGCCTATATAGTATCAGACTTTTATTTGAAATGAATTGTGATAGAGTTGTTTTTGAACCTCTTCATCATATGAATAAACAATCACAGACTATCACTAATCCTGAGATTTTAAAAAATCTTGTCCCTGAAGTCGTTAATATTTTTCTTGGTCTATCATGGGCCTTACAACAATATTCACAAAAAATTACACAAACGTCCGAATCGGAAAAGCGGAGTATATATCTTGCCCCCTTAAATGTAAGTTTAGGCTTGGTATCCACTAATCCTATTCAAGACAGTAGTTTAAGAACCTGTAAACTTTGTACACACATACTTCGTACTGTCGGGAATTATCAAAAACTCCCTGAAACGGATTTGTACAAATTTTCCCGTATTCTCAGTTCAGAACTTAGAGCTTGCATAGTCGATATACATTTCAAGGATCAACATCCATTAATCTTAGCTTTGTTAGCTGAATTCGATAGTTTTTATGAGTGTAAAAAGACCCAGAGGGATTTTTATTGGAAAATCAAAAACAATAGATACGGTCACCGTGCAGCTCAAGCGTATACGCAAAAACAAGATTTTATATGGGCATTAGCCAAAACACTTTATAAGAAACATATCTTGCATCAAGGACGTTCCTTAAGAGAAGGAATGGGACTTATAAGTGTTTACGAGTGAGTGATTTTAACCAACCCTACATTTTTTAATGATGGGGTTGCTTTTTTATATAAAACTGGTACATTGATTGAACTATGCCAATTATAAAAGGAGCAAAAAAAGCACTACGAGCGTCTGACCGAAAGGCAGTTTTCAACTTGCGACGAAAACGAGTCCTTAAGACAGAGGTTAAAAACATTAAAGATCTTATCAAGGAAGGTAAAGTAATGGAGGCACAAAAATCTCTTCCGGCTGCATACAAAGCTCTCGATAAGGCAGCAAAAATGCAAACTATTACCAAAAACCATGCTTCTCGAAAGAAGTCACGACTCGCTCTCGCTCTCAAAAAAGCTTCAGCAAAATAACAAAAAACTCCCGAAAGGGAGTTTTTTGTTTTTGCCCTTCTCGTGTTTATGCACTTTTAAGCTATTGACAAATCTACGTTAGAGTAGGATGATTTGTAAGGACCCCTTAAACCCATGAAAACGTTAAAGAAATTGGTTACATGGCGTGCTTTGGCACCCCATGGTTACTTTTCAAGATGTATTCTGCATGCCATCACGTACATGAGGGCACCGGAAAGTAGGAGAAAAGTACTTCACCCAGTGCGTGGCATGTTAAGAGAATTGGGACTCATTTCTCATGATCTCCGCTCATTGTGGTAACGGCAGGGCGTCGCATAAGCGACGCCTTTTTTTATTGCTTTATTTAAATACAGCAATCTTGTAAAGTAGGAGGAACTTGATATCTCTAAATTTGTTTGTAGTGTGGTAGTGTTGGTAAATTGACATATATATATTTCGTTAATATAATATATATATGAACACACAAGTAATATTCAATTTAGATAAAAAACTCAAAGAGCAAGCTATGAAAAAAGCTCAAAGCCAAGGCGTGCCATTTGGAGTTATTTTAAAACTCGCAACCAAGGCTTTTGTTGACGGGGACTTTAATATTGGACTTGTTTCCAAAGAAGAGCTTAATCCTTCTACCCGAAAGAGTATTGAGAAAGCACTTAAGGATATTAAAGAGGGTAAAAATTTATCTCCTCAATTTACTAATGTCGAAGATGCAAAAAATTGGCTTACTAGTAAAAACAAAAAATGGTCATAACTTTTCATAAAAGTTTCTACAAGGATTACGAAAAATTACCAAAGAAAATCCAAGATAAATTTTGGATCAAACTAGAACTTTTTAAAGAAGATAAAAATCATAAGACACTGAACAACCATTCTGTAGACAAGGCATTTGCCAACTGTCGGAGTATTAATGTGACAGGTGATTATAGAGCTATTTTTAAAGAAGACGGTGATGTGATTCATTTCGTAAACATAGGCACGCATTCGGAATTGTATTAACTGTGCTTAAAAAGTGGCATGTTCATGTCCTAGTGTGAATGCATTCGGTAATTTTTGTTTTAGTGTCCGAACAAGAATCGATCCCTAATAACTTCGCGCAAATTTTCGTTAGAAATTATATGTGAACAAGGAATGATTTTAAGAACCTGTTACCGATTCCGATATTTATAAAAAATTATCCGTGACCAATTCTAGCTAAAATAGTTTTACTTAAAACCCAAACCACTCCATTACAATCTGATGTAATGGTTCTTCTAATTCTTCTTCGTCGAGATAATCAAGCAAATAATCCCTAATCATTTCTGCATTGGTAACAGTACTGTCAAAAGGAATAATAATAAAAGGAGACATTGGTTTTTTGGATTTGAAAATGATTTTGTCATGATACTCTGTGTCTTCAACCCAGAATGAATTGAGTAGAGAAAAGGGGTAGAGAACATGTCCTGCTCGGACACCTTTTCGGGTAATTTCAAATTGCATCATTCGAGGAAGTCTTCTGACTAATGTGAATGAAATTGCCGTAAATAAAATAATAATAAGGGCGAAGAGGAAGTTTTTGAAGAAGATAGAAAGCACGACACCTCCAAAAGCAATGATGCCCACTGTCCAAAACCAGTCTACACTTTTTTCATAATGGATGTGCTCATGTTGTTGCCAAGAAATTTTTTCTGGCTTAGGAATATTCATAGGGTAATTATCAACTCTTGAAGACTTTTTGTCGAGAAGAATCTGTGTAATATAAATAAAAAAACGATTCGGTTACAGATAATTTTTTTCAAAAATTTCCGCCACCCCGACTCGTCTGTCTAACGGCATGGCTCCGTCTTGCGAATCTCTCATGCAAGACAAAGCAGTTTATCTTGCTCTCCTCCGTAAACAAGAAAGATCCCTTTCGGGACCTTTCTGTCTTTGCGGAGGAGGAGAGATTCGAACTCTCGATACCCTTTCGGATATTCCGGTTTTCAAGACCGGTGCATTCAACCGCTCTGCCACCCCTCCACTACTCATTTCTATTGAGTACAGTGATAATAGCAAAAAAATGAGTCTTTGCAATAGAATTTTATATAGTTTTAAGCACCCTCTTTCTTTCTGCTATAATACCCCCATGAAACTCCTCGGCATAGACTACGGCTCCAAACGAATAGGTCTCTCAATTAGCGACGACACAGCCACAGTTGCTTTTCCGTACAAAACCATTATAAATACTGCCAAATGCATCGATGAGATACTTGAAATAATAAAGGCAGAACGGGTTATAAAGGTAGTACTCGGCGAATCCAAAGACCGAAACATGAAAGATAACCTAATTATGGTCAAGATTCATGCCTTTAAGAAAGATTTAGAAGAAAAGGGTATAGAAGTGCAGTTTCATTCTGAATTCTTTTCTTCATCCCAAGTGGTATCAATCATGGGAGAACAGAACAAATCAATTGATGCATCAGCGGCTGCCATAATTTTGCAAAGTTACTTGGATTTACAAAAATATTTATAATATCAACATGTCAGACATAGAACATACAGAAAACACACAAAACCATATCGAATACGATGATTTTAAAAAGGTACAAATCCAAGTCGGAGAGATACTTTCTGCTGAACCGGTGGAAGGATCAGAAAAATTATTAAAACTTAAGGTCCAATTTGGAGAAGAAGAACGACAAATTCTTTCAGGAATCGCAAAATTCATTTCTCCTGAACAACTCGTGGGGATGAAAGTTCCTTTTGTTACTAACCTCAAACCACGCATGATGATGGGACTTGAAAGTAATGGAATGATTTTGGCAGCGATAGATCAAGAACAGAATTTTTCTCTCATGAATGTCAATTCAAAGATTATATCCGGAACGCACGTTTCATAACATAAAAACTT
>JAYSRX010000079.1:0-3176 GCA_043720795.1 Minisyncoccota bacterium
GTTTTTGCTGCAAAATTTTTACGTATTCCAATTATCATCCACGAGTCAGACAGTGCACCAGGACGAGCAACCGTATGGGCAAGCAAGTTTGCAGAAAAGATTGCAGTATCCTACCCTGATGCGGCAAGTTATTTTGACGAAAAAAAAGTAGCATGGACAGGTAATCCTGTGCGAGAAGAAGTACGCAAGCCTGTTCTCCAGGGAGCACATACATATCTCAAATTTGATCCACAAGTTAAGACCTTGCTTATTCTCGGAGGATCTCAAGGTGCACAAATCATAAATAATATTCTTATCGATACTCTTCCAACTCTCGTCGACACATATCAGATTATCCATCAGACTGGGAAGAATAATTTTAAAGAAGTGAGAGAGACGACAAATCTACTTCTCAAATCTCATCCCCATTCAGACAGGTATCAATGTTTTCCATATTTGAGTGACCTCGCCATGAAAATGTCTGCAGGTGCAGCTGATCTTGTGATCTCACGAGCAGGTTCAACTATTTTTGAAATCGCTTCATGGGAAAAGCCGAGTATCCTCATTCCGATTACTGAAACAAATAACGATCATCAACGCAAAAACGCCTATCACTACGCCCGAAGTGGTGCGTGTATTGTCATAGAAGAAAACAATCTTACGCCTGAGATCTTTGTAGCCGAGATCAACCGACTATTTTCTCGACCAGAGTTATTTGAAGAAATGAAAGAAGGTGCAAAACAATTTGCCAAACCAGATGCTGGTCGTTTGATTGCAAAGCAAATTATTGATACATTAGTGTCACATGAAAGCTAATATAGATATACGAGTACGAATAGCTCCTTCTCCGACAGGTAATCTCCATATCGGAACTGTTCGAACAGCTTTATTTAATTATCTTTTTGCAAAAAAGCACAATGGTGCTTTTATAATACGGATCGAAGACACGGACAAAGAAAGAAGTAAGCCTGAATTTGAAAAGGATATTTTTGAAGGACTAGGTTATTTAGGTCTTACAGAAGAAGGTCAGGAAATTTATAAACAGTCAGAAAGAACTGAAATATACAAATCCTATCTCCACAAAATGATCCAATCTGGTCATGCGTATGAATCTCAAGAAGAAATTAAAGAAGAAGGTCAACGAGCATCAGTAATCAGATTCAAGAATCCAAACAAATCTGTCACTTTTACAGACATGATCCGAGGTGACATTACGTTTGATACGACTGAACTTGGAGATTTTGTAATTGCAAAATCCTTAGATGAACCTTTGTATCATCTTGCAGTAGTTGTAGACGATCACGAAATGAACATCTCTCATGTAATCCGTGGTGAAGATCACATTTCAAATACTCCACGACAGATTCTTATCCAAGAAGCCATCGGTGCTTCACTTCCTTTGTATGCACACTTACCACTTATTCTTTCTAAAGAACGTAAAAAACTATCAAAAAGAGATGGTGTGACTTCGATTAGTGAATATATACAAACAGGTTACTTGCAAAAAGCTTTGATTAACTTTATTGGATTTCTTGGTTGGCATCCCGAAGGAGAGAAGGAAATTCTTACCACAGAAGAACTTATTTCAGAATTTGATATCACCCGTGTGCAAAAAGGCGGAGCTATTTTTGATACAGACAAATTAGACTGGTTCAATAAAGAATACATCAAACGCATTCCTGATGAAGCATTTTTAGAACTCGTACAAAAACAAACTACTGCTTCTACAATACACTCACTACTCCTGAACCTGATCAGAGAAAGAATTACTGTTTTTTCTGATATTCCACCACTTCTTACACCAGAGGGAGAATTTGGCCCACTTCTGTTTGATGTTCAGTATCAAGATATTTCGAAAGCCGTATGGAAAGACAGTACACCTGACCAAACAAAAGAATATCTTTCCTACATCATTTCTATTCTCGAACCAATGGACGAAGCAGTATTCAATGCAGAGACATTAAAAAATATCTTATGGGATTATGCGACAGAGAAGGGGAGAGGTGCGGTACTTTGGCCAATTAGATACATCCTTTCAGGACAAGATAGGTCACCAGATCCCTTTACGCTTATGGAAATTCTTGGAAAAGAAAAAAGTTTGGTAAGATTGAGAGATGGAATTCAAAAACTATAGCCTGACAGTCTTTCTTCTTGTACTTAGTCTAAGTATTGCACACATCTTTTCTCCTATTATATATACACAAGCTGAGACAGTTGATGAATTGAATGAACAGATCCAATCATACGCCGACAAAATTAAAGCGATTGATAAAGAAATCGAAGAGCAACGCAAGCTCATCCAGACTACTGCTGGTAAAGCAGGGCAGATTCAAACTCAAATCAATTCACTCAATGCAACTCGAAACAAACTCACTAAAGACATTACTCGAACTCAAGATGTCATCAAAAAAAGTGAACTCACAATCGAAAAACTTGGTCTCGAAATTTCAGACAAAGAAACTAAGATCGTCCATTTTCAAAACGGACTAGCGGAGTCAATGCGTAATCTCGATCAAAAATCTGATGCTACCGTGTTTGAAATGTTTTTTAATTCGGCTTCTATTTCTGATTTTCTTGCACAGATAATTGAGGTTCAAAAATTCAAGGAGACATTAATTGATCGCAAATATGCACTTCTCAATATAAATCGAGAACTCAGTGAAAAGAGATCTTCTGAAGAAAAAACTAAAGAAGAACTTGAAAAAGAACGGCTTATACTTGCGGGACAGCACGATAGTGTTCTCCTTACACAAAAAGAAAAGAACGGATTACTTGCAGCAACCAAAAGTGAACAAAAAACATACGAACAGATTCTCGCACAAAAAGAAGCTCAGCATGCACAGTTCGAAGCACTTGTTCGAGACATTGAATCCAAGATAAAAATCCTTATTGACCCAGCTTCATACCCAACCGCTGCAAAAAGTATTCTCGCATGGCCACTTGAAAGGATTGTTGTTACTCAGAATTTTGGAGGAAGTGACTTTGCCAAAAATAATCCTGGGATTTATGGACGAGCATATCACCCAGGTACAGACTTCGGAACTCCAATTGGAAGCAAGGTTCAATCAGTCCAAAGTGGTACCATCAGAGACTTTGGAAATACAGATGCCTATACAGGATGTTATGCATGGGGTAAATGGATCCTCGTAGACCACGATAATGGTCTTTCTAGCCTGTATGCCCACCTTTCGAGCATT
>JAYSRX010000080.1:0-3142 GCA_043720795.1 Minisyncoccota bacterium
CGAAGCCAAGAAAGGAGATTCATCAAAAAAAGCAGTCCCGCAAGGGAACGACTCTTTTACGATCGAAATTAAAGGGATCTAAAACTAGGTAAACAAAAAGCAGCACTACAAGAGTACTTCTATTTTGATAAATCAAAATAAGTCGCCCAGGGCTGCTTTTTGTTTTATACAATTTGAACTAATTTTCGAACTACTGGCTTACCGTCAAATCGAACTTTTCTTTTATTTGAAAACTTAACTACACCTGCTTTAAGAGCAAAGATAGTGTGGTCTTTTCCGAGATCTGTATTAGGTCCTGCAAGATATCGTGTTCCGCGCTGACGGATGATGATTGCACCAGCTTTTGCTGATTGGCCGTCCGCGATTTTAACACCCAAGAACTTAGGTTTGGAATCGGTCAGGTTTTTGGATGTTCCACCGGCTTTAACTTTAGACATACTTTATATTTTATTTATCTAATTTAATTAAGATTAGTGAAGCAAATGATAGTATATTTTTGGGAAAAAAGCAAGAAGCAGTATAGGAAGTGGGGGATTTTGGCCTTAATCCTCATCACAGAACTTTATCTTGGTTTTGTATGGAGCAACATGTTGCTCAGACAGACCACAACTCTTCAGTTAAATCGATCCGAGATCACTCATTCTCCAACTTTTGATAGTGTAGAACCCAATTTGACTGAGAATGTTCAATTATCTCAAAATCCGTATGTTGCATCTAAAAAAGGCAAATATTATTATCCCTCAAGTTGCAATAAAGCCAAGGCCCTTTCGGTCAAGAATATGTTGTATTTTAAGGATAAAATGAGTGCTGAGGCAGTTGGATATCAAGAGTATTTGCAATGTAAATGATTGATTTTATATGATATCTGTGATATGGTATATCTCAAGTCTGGATAATATCCAGACCTTATGTTTTAGGGCCGGTAAACCGGGACACACTCTAAAACCTGCATACGAGAGATACTGTTGCATGTGCAGATTACCATTACGAATAGGCTTATAATACAACTGACAATCGGACTTGCAATGTTGATCGCATCGATTAGCGACGCTCAAGTAATCGAGGCACCAACCAATACCGAAAGTATTGTTGAAGAAGAGACTTATTCTGAAATTTCAGAACAAGTAAAAGTAAAAACAACTGAAGAGATCATCGCAGAACGATTAATAGATGCGCCAATTCTCAAAAAGATCGCTTTTTGTGAATCTCAAAACCGTCAATTTAATGAGTCAGGAGGAGTCCTTCGAGGACACATAAACTCCCAAGACGTTGGATTTATGCAAATCAATGAGAAGTACCACTTAGGCACAGCTAACAAGCTTGGACTTAATATTTACACTCTCGAGGGTAATATTGACTACGCGAAGTACCTGTACCGAACTCAAGGGGTAAAACCCTGGGTCCACTCATCACATTGTTGGGACGCACCTAACGTATTTGCTCTCAGATAATCTTTAAGATCAATTACAATTGCATTAAACTCAAAACCGCCACATCTTACGATGTGGCGGTTTTGTTTGACAGGGTAGGGGATTTGTTGTAATCTAAATACAGATAGCTAATCAAACCCCTCCAACCATGATCGCAAAAACGGTATTCAATTCTGCGCTTGTGAGTTTTAAGACGGACAGATCATCGATCCTTCGTTTATCTAAACTCAAAAAGCGTAAAACATGCACTATTCATTTCTTACGGTCATACCGTAAGGATCATGTTTTGGAAGGAATTTCCAAAACATTATTACTTTGGCGTCATCTTGATGAATTGTTTATTGTGTGGATACACCCGAAGATACACAAAGAGCTTGAACGGAGAATCATGAGATCCTTTTATTTCTTGCTTAAATCGACCACACCACAGGACATTGAGATCCTCCAACATCTTTCAAAGCAGGTTGTTAGTGGAGGATGTCTCCACAGGGTAATCGAACTGAGATTGATAGAATTGGTTATGGGAGCACCTCAGGCTGCATTGCCAAGACTAACAAGTCCTCACTATAAAGTGCAGTCTCAGGAAGCACTTCAAATTCAATGGAAAAACATTGCCGAATCTACTATTGAAAAATACGGAATTAAAACACCGCAATTCGGAGTAGCTCACGCAAGACCACTCGAAAGATAACATATCATCAACTTACTGGTACTCGAGATAATTTCAACAGTGCTTTTTTTATACTCATATTTTGTTACTATTGAAGATATGAAACAGGGAATAGAGGAGACTATTACAATGCAGAAGGAAGCCGAGAATATTTATATACATATTAGAGATGCGTATGAGAGTGGTATGACACACTGGAAAGAAGCTCTGCTTGTAACATTCAGACAGCAACTACATCCAATGGTAAAAGAACATGTGAAGTTTTTGATTCGAGAAAAAAGAAATTCATAATCTCTTTCAAAAGGGTAATCTAGATTACCCAAATTATATTTAAATAAAAATACCATCCATATTTAATACTGGATGGTGTGTAGGGATCGATGATGGGTAATCAAGACTGGGACAAGTGGTTTACGAGGATCAAATCCTGAACGTTCGGCTCGACCATCACAGTCGAGACAGATTCCATCGAGAAGATGTGTCTTCTTGGTGGGTGCACTGCACATTTTGCAATGCTTGGCATGGTTACGCATTAGAAGTACTTGGTCACTTACTAGATTATTTCCACCGTGTTTTGATTCTGCATATTTTGAAAATGGTCGGTAAGGAAAAATTCCACGTGCCTCTAATCCTGTCATTGGTTCCAAAACAACTCTTGCGCTATTTTGTATTTCTTCTTTCATCTTAAATTTTATCGATGTTCAATTTGTTTACAGGAATCTTCTCATACATAGAGAGTGAATACAATTGATAAGTTTATCTGTGTACCTTTCCCGGATACTAATTTGAAAGCAAGTATAGTGTCAGGGTATAGAATATATAGTGTGTCGCACAATATATCTTTGCGACACTATACATATACACAAGCTCTTCTACACATGTTCAAATCAAAGCCTAATTCGAGGCTCAAAAATGCCCTGGGTTGAATTTTATCACTCTGTCTCCTGTCATTGATCGTCTCAAATTATCTTAAAATAAATCTTTGTCTTCTGTTTGGTGCAGATTTATTTTTACCGAAGTTTTGAGAGGTCACAATTTATTC
>JAYSRX010000081.1:0-3135 GCA_043720795.1 Minisyncoccota bacterium
TGTCCGTCCAATTTTTCTGAATCTGTTTTTACAGATGTTGGATCAATAGTAATCCTAGCAAGTACAGGATTTCCTACTTCATCAAGCGAGATAGATGCACTCAAATTGTTAAAAGTTCCAATGTGTTGTCCGCCTGGTTTGTACCCTGTAAAATCGAACTTCAGTGAAGATGGGTCAATCGCATATTCTCCTGTCGAAGTAACTGACCAGACACTATTAACACGATTAAGAGTAATCACAGAATCAGCGACCGCTATAGTACTCGTAGTAGTCGATTCAACTTCCTTTGATTCTTCGACCATTGATAATTCAGCTTTTATTTTCTGATCTTTGATAAAAACATACCCTCCTCCAATTAAGGCAATTGCCAAAATACTTATTATTGCTATTTTCATATGCATTCATTCTAGCATATTTTACAAAGGAATTATCCTCTCTTACGCGCTTCTTTGAGGTATTTTTTGACAGCGATAAAACTAGAAATTGCACCTATGAGAATCGCCGAGAAGAAGATAATGAGGAAAAATTGGAGGAAATGAGAGATGTAATATTCGAGAACATTGATACCACTAAAGAACCTTGCAGTGATAGGGCCTGCCCACCATGTGATTGGATACAGTATTATTAACGTAAGAAGAGAAGACACGATTCCATAAAGTACCCCAGTTACGATAAATGGGCCTGAGATATAGCTTGATGTCGCACCTACTAATCGCATTACTTTAATTTCATCTCTTGAAATATACATTGCGAGCCGGATAGTATTAAAGGTAATAACGATTGAAAGGAAGATAAATAATATAGTAATAACTCCTCCAAGCTTTTGTCCTGCATTAATAAAGTCCGTCAGTTTTTCAATTATCTCTTTGTTTGCATTGAAGTTTACGCTTTCAACAACTGAGGTTTCCTGATCTACAGGATAGTTGTTTGCGAGATATGTCGCAATGCCTTCGTATTGTAGTGATTCTCGTGCCTTGATATTCAAAATAGCTCCAAATGGATTGTCTTCGAGTTCAAAAAGTGCTTCAAGAATATCTGAATTATTTCTATTGTTGTATCTAAAATTTTCAAGTACCTGATCTCTATTCACATATTCTACAGATTGTACATCAGGCAATTTTTCAAGATCACTTTTGACATTGAGTACACTTGTCTCATCTGCACTCGTAAGAAAATACACATTCACATCTACCTTTTTCTGGATTGCGAGCAATGATTGATTAAGGAGAGCACTCATAAAGAGCATTGTAGAAAAAACAATTAGTGTAATTGTCATGATCAAAACAGCAGACAGTGATACGAAAGTATTTCGTGAAAAATTCTGTCCCCCAGCCTTGAATATTCGTCTAACATTTAAAGAAAGCATGTGTATATATTTATTTAATTAAAATGAATTTCTCCCTGTTGGATCATCGTTTATAATTCTTCCATTTTCAAGAGTAATTACTCGTTTTTGTAATTCATCAATAATACCTTTGTTATGAGTAGTGAGAACAATAGTCGTTCCTAGATCATTGATCTTCTTAAGAATCTGCACAATGTCGTACGTATTAGCAGGATCAAGATTCCCAGTAGGCTCATCTGCAATCAAGACATCCGGTTGATTCACAAGTGCGCGAGCAATCGCAACACGTTGTTTTTCTCCTCCTGATAATTGTGAAGGAAAGTTCATCGCCTTTCGTTCGAGATCTACAAGTTGCAAGACATATGGAACATCCTCATGAATCTCCTCATCTGTTCGACCTGAAACTTCCATTGCAAAAGCAATGTTCTCATACACGGTTTTATTTGGGATAAGTCTAAAATCCTGAAAGATAGATCCTATCTTTTGTCTAAGCTGAGTAATCTCTGACGCACGCATCATGTGAATATCTTCTGATTCAAAAAACACACTTCCTTCAGTAGGAAGCTCTTCAGCCAACATGAGTTTGAGAAGTGTAGACTTACCAGCACCAGAATGTCCTACGATTGAGACGAATTCATGAGGAGCAATCTTGAGCGTTATATCAGAGAGTGCAATAGTATCGTCGTCATATGTTTTTGTGACATTTTCAAAATAAATCATAGCTAATTTGAATCTAATTGTTGCACACTTTGTATGATATCGTCAATGTCCCCCGCCAACACCTTATCCACTTGACTGGTCTCAAAATTGCTTCTATGGTCCTTAACTAATTTATACGGATTAAGCGTATATGATCTAATTTGATTCCCCCACGCAATTTCTTGGGTCTTTGATATCGCAAATCCATCGGCATTTTTCTTCTCTTGTTCTTTCTTGAGTTTGAATATTTTTCCTTGGATAATCTCGAGGGCTTTTACCTTGTTAGCATGCTGTGTGCGCTCAACCGAAGCGCAGACAGAAATTCCTGATTCTCGATGTGTAATTCGAACAGCAGTCTCGCGCTTGTTTACGTTTTGTCCTCCAGGACCACCTGCTTTTGTAAATTCAATCTCAAGATCTGATTCAGGAACTATGTAATCTGAATTTGAAATGACTGGCAATACTTCTACCATTGCAAAAGAAGTTTGTCGTTTGCCAGCCGAATTAAAAGGTGAAATTCGTACAAGTCGATGCACGCCAGATTCTAAAAGCAACGTTTTGTATGCACCTTTACCTACTACTTCACAGGTAATTGATCGATAGCCACCATTGGGATTCTGATTTTCATCAAGAAAATTAATAGTCCAATTCTTTTTTTGGATAAACTTCATGTACATTTCAAGAAGCATTCGGACAAAATCCTCTGCATCATCTCCACCTACTCCAGCAAAAATATTTACGATAGCATTTCCATTGTCGTATTTGTTTCCGCCCTCTAGGAGAATTTTGAGTTCTTCTAATTCTTTATACTTTGCTTGCGCTTCTTTGGGATTTGACCAAAAATCAGGCGACAACATTTCTGCTTCTAGTTGTGATATTTTTTCTTGGATTTCTTGTTTGTTCATTTGCATACTCTAGAGCCGACGATGGGAATCGAACCCATGACCTCCCCATTACCAATGGAGTGCTCTGCCACTGAGCCACGCCGGCGTAGGATTAAAATACCATATTTTATGGGTGTCGTCATTTCCGTAAAATACATCGGTCGGAGCAATGTAGCAAAACTCTCGATGTCGTCATTCCCGCCTTCG
>JAYSRX010000082.1:0-8795 GCA_043720795.1 Minisyncoccota bacterium
TTCTAAATTCGATCGCAGTTTTTGAATTTGTCTTGTATCCGACTGCCAGTATTACGTCAAGAGAATAGAAATTAACAAGTTTATCCGATTTTGCAATGTGCATTTTTTGCACATTGCTTTTTTCTTCAATTTCAACATCCTTTAAAATTTTACTTATATGCTTAGTTATTACAGACCGTTCAGTATTAAATAATTCAGCGATTTGTGCCTGAGTAGCCCAAATAGTCTCGTTAGAAACGTCTGCATGAAACTCAATGTTTCCCTTTTTATCTTTATAAATTAGTAATTGAGGTATTGCTTCTTTTTTCTTCATGAGGGTATTTTAACATATCAAGATAAAGAAATAATAAGTAAAGGATAGACTGTCGACAGTGGTGGAATTGGATATGGTTTTGTTGAACCAAGTGGTCAAAGAGCTAATAGAGTTAAGGAGGATTTTAAAATAAGAAAAGCACCGTACCCGTAGGTCGGTGCTCTTGATATATTTATTTATTCTGAATAACCCCAATCTTCTCGATTATTAGACCTATCCTTCTCAGCATAAGTCACAATTGTCCATTGTGGATCTTCCGAATTTTTAATTTTATATCTTTTACAATATTCAAGTATTTTTTCAGACCACTCTGGCTTTGCTTCAAGCTTTTGGCCGAGACCTATTGAATCGCCAAAATGATTTTCTTCTTGATGTGACTCATCTATTCCAAGAATCCATCTTGAACAAACGTAAAATTCAACCAGAACAAGACCGTTTTTCTCTAATGTTTTCTTTTTGAGTCCACGTCCTTCTGGTGAAATGTCTTCAAGACAGAATCCATCACCCATCAACCAAACACCATATACTAAATGGGTTGTAATATTATCATATGACATATTCAGTTTCTTTCTTTTTGTTTTGTACTTTTTTCTTCAATTGAACTTCTGAAGGAGTTGTTTTGTCTCAGAAGTTTTGAACTGACCAATGTTAGCAGTTCTATTGTGTTGCTTGGCACACAAGGGCCTTAGTTGTATTCAAAATTATATTAACATCATATCTATTGTTTGTCAATAGTAGTGGACCCGACAGGACTTGGTCACAAGTTCTCTCGTTTCACTCGAGCCTCGCGACCCCGACTCGGCCATCCCAGGTCCTGACGGACCCTGAGACCCTGGGCCTCCGTCTTTCAAGTCCTGTCGGCTCTCACAAAAATAAATCGCCGAACACTTTCGTGTTCGGCTCATTATTTTTTGTGGACCCGACAGGACTTGAACCTGCCACCTCCTCAGTGCAAGTGAGGCGCTCTAGCCAGATGAGCTACGGGCCCAATTGGGCAACAAGAGTATCAAACTCAAGTTCAGTCCATTATACGGAAAGTTTTGAATTTTACAAGAAGATAGTAGAGGAACTTATCTACCTCGCTTCTGTATTGAAAGGTCAATGATATGATCCACCAACTCATCCTCACTCACCCCAAGTACTTTGAGTGATTCGTCATAGATGGATTTGTCCTCATAACTTGGTACAGTGTTCGTCTCTAGAGTATATACACCTCGCCTCGGATGCACACGGAAGTCTGTCATCGCTAGTGCATCAAGATCAAGACTTGAATGAATTCCTTTTGCAATATCTTGAATCATTTCTTTTTGATCTCGAGAGAGATTATGAATAGGGAAAAATTCATGCGTATTATTGAACTTGTGATCATAATTGATGATATCAGGTGTATCAATTCCAACAGGTAAAAAACTATATACTTCCTGTCCCCTAAAATCCTTGGTCGTCATTACTGATACATCCAGTCCTTCAATATATTCTTCAACAAGAACAAACCTGTCTCTTTTGAGAATCCAGTCTACGAATTTTTTCACTTCATCAAAATCCTTGGCGATAAATACCCCTAGAGAAGAACCGTTTGCAACAGGCTTTACAACTGCAGGCAAAAACATCCGGTGATGCAATTCCCTTTTTTGAGCTTCAACATCCAATTCCCCATCAATGAGCATTGAAAGAGGTGTTTTTATTTCGTGACGCTTGAGAAAATTTTTGAACTCGTGTTTGTTGTGTGTAAGAGTACTTCCAAACACTCCTGTATTGTTATGTTTCACTCCGAACGTATCGAGATATTTTGACAATCGTCCATTTTCACCTTCACCTCCCTTAATAGTGTTTACGACCATGTCAAAATCACGCACGAGATTCTTTTTGTCATATGGAACTCCATCTACGAACCATTCTCCTGTTCGATCAACTGTGACATCGGTTATGTTTTGTAATTCATCAATTCGTTTTTTGAATTGATCGCCCGATTTGATTGAGATTGGGTGTTCGTCGCCCGTACCTCCTCTGAGCATCGCTACTTTATATTTCTTCTTCATTGGAATTATTATACCTTAATACTCATTTATGTTATCCACACTCTCGAGAATGTCATTCCTGCGAAGGCAGGAATCCAGTCCCAGAGGGATATTTTAATGAAAGGTATTATGTAACGATTCACGACTCCTGTCCCCTGACCCATTCTTATTATGTATTGTGATCCTGGATCCCTGCCTTCGCAGGGATGACAACGCTTGGTACCTCCACAGGGATGACAGCACTCAGTCCTTCGCGGGGATAACGTACTAATACCTACTTCCCCAACATCGACTTGCGGTGTTTCTTTCGATAGAACTCAATTGCAAATCGGTGTGCTTCACTGTTGAGTAAGATAATATTTTTGCCATATAATTTAGACAGGGTTTTATCTCCCAGGATATCTTTTGCTTTGTGTTTATCATCCTTCACTACACTCACTACACGAGAAGTGATTCCGAAAGCGCCACACGCAGATTGAGCAGTTTTGAGATGGGTCTTACCTCCATCAATGACAATAAGGTCAGGAGTTGGCCATTCGGTATGTTTGAATCTTCGAGTCATGATTTCAATCAGACCTCGCAGGTCATCGCCTTTTGGAGTATTTCGAAGAATGAATTTTCGATATTGAGACTTATTTACGTTTCCATTTTCCATAACGGTCATTACCCCTACCGAATTAGTTCCTTTCATATGAGCTACATCAAATGCTTCAATTCTAAATGAAATATCAGTATTCGTTTTTTCGTTATCTATAAGTGCTACGTCGTTGATATGTTCCAATGCAAAGATCTGATGCTTTACTTGCCCGGCTCGTTCGAACTGCATCTTTTTGGCATACATCATCATGTCCTTATGGAGAGTTTTTATCAATGCTCCTTTTTTGCCTTGAAAAAATAATTTAATGTTCCGAATATTCTTTTTATAAATATCAAAAAAATTATCTTTGTTCATGTCAGGTTCAAGCCCGATCTGTGCGTATAATTTTGAACCAGTCTTGTCTGTGACAAATGGAAATATTTTTCGAATAATCTTGAGAGCAGTGTATAATTTTTGCACTGATGGAAATGGTCCGTACACTGCGTCGTATGTTTTACTGTCAGCAAAAGAAATAGTTCGACCTCGTTCGACAACAATCTTTGGTAACGCGTCTTTGGTAATACAGACATAACTGTAACTTTTGTTATCTTTTTCTTTTATATTGTATTTGGGCTCGTATCGTTTGATGAGATTGGCTTCTTTGATAAGTGCCTCGAGTACAGTATCTGTTGCTTCGAATTCTACTGAGTCAGCAAGCGAGATCATATCTACAATTCGAGATCCACGAGTATGAATGACATCATCTGCAAAATAACTCCGAGTTCGATCTCGAAGTGAAGTAGCTTTTCCAATATACAAAATATCTTTTCCTTGTTTGAAAAAGTATACGCCCGGTTCTTTGGGAAGTTTGAATTGTGATAAATCTGATTTTTGCATAGAAATAAAGGTATGTACATATTCACATACATTATTGACTTTTGTCAAACAAGGAGTAGAGTTATATTGAACCCCAAACCCCTATGATCGGACGCGCACTGTTTACGTTCTTTGTCGCTATTTCACTATTCGTATCTACCGTTGTAACCTACATCAGCAAACAACTGATGTTTACCGAACGGTTGGATAAAAATGAGATCATGCTTCTCGTCCTTATTTTTGGGACGGTTGGAAGCTTGATTTTTGTCAGCATTTTTCCACTTCGGTTGAGAGATGGTGACCGCAAATAATCCCCAACAAGAGACCCGAACCGCATGCGGTTCGGGTCTTTCATTTACCCTTTCTTCAAATACTTTTTCAAATACTGCCCCGTATACGATTCTTTCACTTGTGCAACTTGTTCAGGAGTTCCTTTTGCCACAACTTTTCCTCCACCAATTCCTCCTTCTGGTCCGATATCAATAAGGTAATCAGAACTTTTAATAAGATCCATATTGTGTTCGATCACGAGTACAGTGTTTCCTTTGTCTACGAGTTTTTGCAAAATTTCAATAAGTTTGCGTACGTCTTCGTAATGAAGTCCGATTGTCGGCTCATCCAAGATATAAATAGTTTTTTGCACATGAGCTCGATACAATTCAGAAGAAATTTTGACTCGTTGTGCTTCTCCTCCAGAAAGTGTTGTTGCAGATTGTCCAAGTTCGAGATATCCAAGACCTACTTCATTGAGTGTGAACAGACGATCATGAATTGCAGGAATATCTTCAAAAAAAGTAAGTGCTTCTTCGACTGTCATCTTGAGTACTTCGTGCACATTCTTGTTTTTGAATCGCACATCAAGAGTTTCTTTCATGAATCGCTTTCCATTACATACTTCACATGGAACATATACAGTTGGAAGAAAATGCATTTCAACTGCGATCTCTCCATTACCTTGACATGCTTCACATCGTCCACCTTTGACGTTAAAAGAAAATCGTCCGGCTTTCCAACCACGATATTTGGCCTCTTCGGTCGTTGCGAACATATCTCGAATATGAGTCCATGCTCCTGTGTATGTAGCAGGATTAGATCGTGGAGTTCGACCGATTGAAGATTGATCAATCAAAATAGTTCGACTTACATGTTCACCTCCTGTAAATTCTTTACAGTTATATACTTTTGCAGAGCGATGCTTGCGATCAAATTTGGCTTGAAGGTTTTTATATAAAATTTCATACACAAAAGAAGACTTTCCAGATCCTGAAACTCCCGTAACTGTTAGAAGTTTACCAAGCGGAACTTCAATATCGAGATCAGTAATATTAAAAACATTTCCTCCTTTTACTTTGAGCTTGCCTCCGTCAATATTTCGTCTCTTTTTTGGAGTTTCAATTTTGACATCACCTCGAAGGTAATCAAGTGTAAGAGATTTATTCTTGTATTTTGGATCTGCCAAAAGTTCTTCAAGATATCCAGCGACAACAACTTCGCCACCATGAACTCCTGCTCCTGGTCCAATATCCACGAGATAGTCTGCTGCAAAAATAGTATCCTCGTCATGTTCTACAACAATCACAGTATTCCCAAGATCTCGCAAATTAAGAAGAGTCTTGATCAAACGATCGTTATCTCGTGAGTGAAGTCCAATGGTTGGCTCATCTAATACATACAACGCACCCACAAGTCCAGAACCAAGCTGACTCGCAAGTCGGATTCGTTGCGCTTCTCCACCTGAAAGCGTATGTGCCTGACGGCTGAGTGAGAGATATTCGATACCGACATTGTTCATAAAATACAACCTGGCTTCGATTTCTTTGAGAATTACTTTTGCGATTTCGTATTCTGTTTCTGTTAGATCAAGTGACGTAAAATAATCGATCGCATCTTTGATAGAAAGATTGGTCACTTGCACGACACTCATTTTTTCTCCAGTCTGATTCAAAAAAACATGAAGTGCTTCTTCTCGAAGTCTGGCACCGTGACACGTATCGCAAGGTGAACTGTCGTAGAGATTTTTGGTACCAAGTCCGTTACATGCTGGACATGCCCCGTATGGAGAGTTAAAAGAAAATAATCGTGGTTCTACTTCTGGAAAAGAAAATCCATCGTATGGACACATGAATTTACTCGAAATTAATTTGAACGCATCTCGATAGACAACACGGAGCAAGCCCTGAGATTGATCAAGTGCACGTTCTACGGCTTCTGACAAACGTTCTTTAACATCTTGTGAAAACTTTTTGATCTCGGTTGCATAAAATTCATCGACAAGTACATCGATATCATGTTTCTTAGTTTTTGAAAGTTCGATTCGCTCACGAAGTTTATATTCTTTTCCATCAACTAGGACTGTTTCGAATCCTTTATCAAGGAGGTCGTATAGCAACTGATAATATTCCCCTTTTCGTCCAACTACAACTGGTGCGTAGATTTTTACTTTATCACTATCAATTTCTACACCCATAACTTTTTGAGAATCTCCTTTTGAAAATTCCTTTACTGTTTCGAGAATTGTTTCAAAAATTTCTTCATGAGAAAGTTTTTTGATTTCACGATTACATTTCACACAATGAGGTCGACCGATTCGAGCAAAAAGAATTCGAAGATAGTCGTAAATCTCAGTAATAGTTGCCACTGTCGATCGTGGGTTATTTGATCTTGATTTTTGATCAATTGAAATAGCTGGAGAAAGACCTGTGATCTCGTCCACATCGGGCTTTTGCATCTGTCGTAAGAATTGCCTCGCGTATGCAGAGAGTGATTCGATATATCTTCGTTGTCCTTCAGCAAAAATAGTATCAAACGCAAGAGAAGACTTACCAGATCCTGATAGACCAGAGAATACCACCATCTTGTTACGTGGAATTCTGACAGTGATATTTTTGAGATTGTGCGTCCGTGCACCCTTTACTACGATTTCTTCACTCGGATGGTTGGCGGACTGAGGAGTTTTCTTTGCCATATATACCTACAATAGTCGAAAATATATAAAAAAACAACCCCTAATCATCTATATAAACAAGTGATTAGGGGTTTGAAATACACGAGGCGTGCTAGTTGGACAAAGTTATTGTTCGAGGGCGAAGGACGAAAGAAGCAACAGTGGCAATACTCTGGGTTGCATCAATTTTGAAATGTCTGATTTTACCGTTACAGATCTGAGCAATAGCCTTATCAATTCGTTTTGAAATTTTTTCTTCTTGCATCCTGAATTCAGCCACGCGATTACGGACGATATGTTCAACGTCGTCTGTACGACCCCTTTGAGCCTTCAATATACGAGATACAGCTGTCTCTTCGTCGATCTCAAGCTTAAAAACGTCGACGGATCGTGCATATGCAGAAGCAATTTTTAATTGAGGAAGGACTTGAGTAATACTCCGGAACCCTCCCTCTTGAATCATTCTGCTTCCTTTTTTACATGTCCGAGCATGCTGAGCAAGCTTGAGATGGAAGGTAGGAATGACGATGTCATCCTCGACAGTTCCACCTTTGTCGATTGTTTGAAGAACATTCAAACCACAAAAGGCAGCATCAACTTCGCGTAATGCCGCGGACATTGAACACTTTTTCCAATCGTGATTATCATGCAAATTATCTGCCAGAGTTCCTTTTCCTGAACCTGGCCCGCCATAAACGAGTGCAATTGTAGTAAACATAAATTAATAAGGTCAATACTTCTTCCTCACTATACCTACTTTTTCTTTTTCTTCAAGTTTTTATTCTGAATATCTTCTAGAGCAAATAATTCATCTCTAAGAAGTGCTGCAGTTTCAAAATCTAATTCTTTAACAGCATCTTCCATTTGATTCTTTTTATCTTTGATGACATCTTTGATATTTCGCGTCCCATCCATATCAATTTTAAGGAGTTTATCCACAGCTTTGTCGTGATCTTTTTTGAATTGATTCGTGATATCTTTGATTGCACTTACGATAGTCTGAGGTGTGATTCCATGTTTTGTATTGTGAGCAATTTGCACATCTCGTCTTCGAGTTGTTTCGTCAATTGCATTTTTCATAGATCGTGTCACATCATCGGCATACAAGATCACACGACCGTTTACGTTTCGAGCAGCTCGTCCAATTGTCTGAATAAGTGAAGTCTCTGATCGAAGGAAGCCTTCTTTGTCTGCATCAAAGATCGCAATAAGACTTACTTCGGGCATATCAATACCTTCTCGAAGTAAGTTCACTCCAATTATAATATCGTACTTCCCTTTTCGAAGATCAGTAAGAATTTCGATTCGTTCGATAGTTAAGATTTCACTATGAAGATATCGTGTTTTGAATCCTTTTTCTTGAAGAAATTCGGAAAGATCTTCTGACATTTTTTTGGTAAGTGTTGTTGCAATTACTCTTTCACCTGCCGCAATTGTTCGTGTTGCTTCAATAATAAAATCTTCCACTTGTCCAGGATATGAATCAGTTGAAGTAATCGGTTTTATTTCTATCTGAGGATCAACAAGTCCGGTTGGTCTAATCACCTGCTCAACAACTGCCTGACTAAATTCTTTTTCATATTTATTAGGAGTAGCTGTCGTCATCAACATTTTTGAAATCTTGTTCTCAAATTCATCAAATTTCATCGGACGATTGTCAAAAGCAGAAGGAAGTCTGAATCCGTGTTCAATAAGAGTTTCCTTTCGACTTCGATCTCCTGCGTACATGGCACCGATTTGAGACACAGTAATGTGTGACTCGTCGATTACGGTCAAAAAGTCTGAAGTTCCGTCTGCTTTTCGAGGAAAATACGAAAGCAAACTATCAGGTGCTTCACCGGGAGCTTTGCCACTGAAGTGTCGTGAGTAGTTTTCAATACCATTACAATATCCAGTCTCACGGATAAGTGCGATGTCATATCGAGTTCGACGTTTCAATCGTTCTGCTTCAAGTAGTTTTCCATCACTCAAAAGTTCTTTGAGTCGCTGTTCGAGTTCGAGTTCTATGCTTGTTACTGCTCGTGCAATTTCTTCTTTGGAAGTAACAAAGTGTTTGGCTGGAAAAAT
>JAYSRX010000083.1:0-3093 GCA_043720795.1 Minisyncoccota bacterium
TATTAGTATACTAATATTTTTATTTTTACGAAACATCAAAACCCACTTTCTTTGCATATTTTTTAAGGTCTCTTTCAAAGAGTGGAATATTGTTTGTAAAAAATCTGAATTCTTGAATCGCTCGATTCCCACGGATCTTCACGAGCAGGCACGCTACTTCTTGTGTGCATTTGATCCGCTTATTTGCATTTCGTGATGAAGGGATTGAGGTTATAAAACCAAGAGTAATCTTGTCGACCAAAATATTCGTATCTGCAAAGTCGAGCAAGGGAATTGCTGTATCTATGATCGTAGTATGGGAGGATGTATATTTTTTGCCGGCTCGTTTCATATACTTAATGTATCTGAGTAGGAAAAATAAGCAAGAGATACAACATAAAGTCTATTTGATTTATCAGGGTTTTTTGATAGTATTTGGGTACATTCAACTGAATGAACATTCCCTTGTAGCTCAGCGGTAGAGCAATCGACTGTTAATCGATTGGCCGCAGGTTCGAATCCTGCCGGGGGAGCCAGTGTAAAGTAGAGTAAACCATCTCTCATTATTAAGAGATTGTTAATAAAATATTTGAATCTAGCAGTATCCTTTACTTTTGTTTCTAAATCATAGAAGATATTAAGTATCCCTTACAGGATGTAAAACCTATTAATTGCCTTAATCATATAATATGAATTCAAAGAAAAGAATATTAATCGTGGGAGCTGGTTTGTCTGGTATTGCACTGTATCATAAGCTAGATAAGAATAAGTTTGAGATTGATATTGTAGAAAAAAGAGAAAACCTTCAGAATCTTGGGTTTGCAATTATTTTAAACCCAGTAGGAATAAGAGCATTAAGGATGCTTGGCTATTCGGATGATGCAATACATGGCATCGGAAAATCTATTGATGGAGCATGGGTATGGGATAAGATTGGAAATGTTTTAGGAATTACTGATTTTAAGCAATTCAGACAGAGATTTGATGATTATAAAGTAGTAAGTAGACATAAATTATATTCTCTTCTTGAATCTAATTTTAATCCTGATTCTTTGAGATTAAAAACCACTCCCGTATCTTTTAGGCAAAATGAATCTACCGTAAATGTTACTTTTTCTGATAATACCGAGAAAGAATACGATTTAGTTATTGGTGCTGACGGTGCATATTCTCAAGTGCGTGAGCAAATTTATCCTCAAACAGAGATTGAAGATGTTGGCCTTATGTTTATATGGGCTTGGTTCCCAAGAGACAAAGTTGCTATGCCTGGGCCATTGGGAGTCTCAGACAATAACACAGGAGGAATAGGGTTTTTTGACTCTGGTGAAGAATCCAGAGTTTGCATGTATCTATACAAATCTATTACACGTGAGGAATCTAAGAAATTTAATTCAGCAGATTATCAAAAACTCTGGAAAGACGAACTAAAGGATTTCACGAATATTCCAGGTGTTCTTGAAAATCTACCCGTTGGAGAAGAAATGTTCATGGCACAAGACAGACAATTTACGTTAGACAAAATCTATAAAGATTCCATTGTACTTGTAGGGGATTCTGCTCACGTACGAAGCATCTTCGGAGGTTCGGGAACTAGTATAGCTTTGGAAGACGCAGTTATATTAGGAACTTATCTGAATTCTGACATCAGCACACCTGAAGCACTTGAAAAATACAGTCAGTCACAATACATGCGAGGAAGGAATATAATTCTCCCTAATCTGTCAGGAGAAAAATTTGGACAAACTGTGAATGAATTTCTTTCAACAAGCCCTCTGTTTAGCGAACAAGCTTAACTTTTGCAAAAGCCTGTAATTCCTCGATTTCTCCGCTTGGTACCCATACGGCTCGACATGAGTCAAAATTATTTTCATTTTTCCCAGGATTTTCTCCTGTAAAGAAAGATGCATTTTGAAATGCTGATGCTTTATATTTACCTGCAAGTAAAAGTTCCTTTGTTGTGGGAAAACGCCACGGCTTTTCTCCTGGCTTTGTTGTGACATTTTGTTGGGCAAGATATTCTGTGGCTGTTGGACGTTCCAATTCTGTCACTATTTCTCCATTCTCGTCCTGATTAGTAAAGCTAGTCCAAGATTCCTCACTCCATTCAAGTTTTAGAAACGCAAGTTTCTCACCTAAGTTTTTAAGTTCATGTTCAATAACCACTTTTTCTCCAAGTACATCAGGATATGTCGCATCAGTTTCTAAGAGGTGTGACAGTTTAGAATTTACTACTCCCAATCTGGATTTAAGTTCAGTCTCTTCCTGCTTAACCTCGTTTTCCATTGTTGTTTCAAGTTCCATTCGTTCTTTAAGTAACTCTGGTAGTTTGCCATGTTTTATCAAGTCATTATTAACCTCTTCATATCTTTGTTGAATCTGATCTAGACCTTCCATGTAAATGTAATTAATTATAATGTTTAAATTATACAGGAACTGTAAAGATAGCACTATAAGCCATTTCTTTCTCAATCTCCACCCAATCCACAGTTCTGAACTCGTCCACTAAAGGGAGTCCTAGTGACGAAACCTCACAATGTGTGGGGTTTTGTTTTTATATAAAATCCATTCAAATACTTAATTAATTCTCATATTTTTGTATGATTGTCCTAAATGAGCTTTCTTTATAAGCTTATTTTAGGAACTTGACATATCTATATTTATATCATATGATATGATAAATTCAGTTTGTATTACCCCTATAAAGCTTGATACAAGTTTGAATGGAACAATTAATAATAAACTTACAAATACCATGGTATCAAGTAAATTAAAAATACTAATCGTGACTTTGTTAATTATCGGAACAGGTTCTGTTGCTACAAGTGCACATGCTGATAATATATTAGATTATCATTGGGCACGAACAACTAATCCTTTCACAGTTTCATTTGGTGATAATGTAACTGGTAATTGGGATTCATATCTTTTGCTCGCAACTAAAGATTGGAGTCTTTCGTCTGTATTAGACACAGTTGTTATGCAAGGTAAGACAAATCCAAAAAATTGTCTGCCTACTTCTGGAAAAGTAGAAGTATGTAAAAGTAAATATGGACCAACAGGTTGGCTAGGTGTTGCAAGTGTATGGTCTAATGGAGCACAACATATTACTCAAGC
>JAYSRX010000084.1:0-3068 GCA_043720795.1 Minisyncoccota bacterium
TTTGCTTCTGTATTTTGCTAAACGCTAACAGCTAATTGTTAAGCGCTCATATTGATTTTTCCCCTATTTCCTGTAGACTGCTTCCATTACTTTTAATTATCAAACTATGTCACAAGACTATAAAATTATTTCAAATACCGAACCAAAAGACGCAGAAAAAGAGGTTGTTGTTGAACTTTCTGTTGAATTCGTTTCTTCGTTCTCAGAGAAAGCCTTGAACGAATTTGCAAAGGAGGCAGAGATCGAAGGGTTCCGAAAAGGAAAAGCTCCTATTGCCATGGTCAAAGAACGACTCGGAGACTTCAAACTCTTTGAAGAATCAACACAACGGGCGATCCAAGAAATCATTCCAGTTATTATGCTCAATGAAAAGATCGAAGCAATCACCATGCCCCATGTTCACCTGACCAAGATTGCTCTCAATGCTCCAGTTGAGTTCATGATGCACTTTTATGTGATGCCCGAAGTTGAGCTTGCTGATTACAAAAAGATTGCCAAAGCTGCCACAAAAGAAGCAGTTGGACTAAAAGACGAAGAAGTAGATGGCTACATCGAACAAATCCTTTCTGCACGAGCAACCAAGAACGAAGCTGGTGAATCTACAAAACCAGAATTGAATGATGACTTCGTAAAAACTCTCGGAGACTTCAAAGACGTTGCTGACTTCAAAGCAAAACTTACAGAAAACATGAAAGCGGAACGAGATGTGCAAGCAAGTCAAAAACGACGACTTACTATTATTGAAGAAATCGTAAAGGAAACAAAAATCAAAATGCCTGAAGTTCTTGTAGAAGAAGAACAACACAAAATGTTCGATGAATTCAGAGGACGAGTAGAAAGTATGAAAATGAATTTTGAGGAATACCTTGGTTCTATCAAAAAGACAGAAGATGAATTGAAAGCAGAATGGAAAGATGACGCAACCAAGCGAGCCAAGATGAACGTAATTCTTCCACAAATTGCAAACAAAGAATCTCTTAAGCCTGATGAAAAAGACATCGATACCGAAATGGAAAATCTCAAAAAAGCACATGCTGATCTAGATGAAAATCGAGCACGAGTATATGTTGCGAGTGTCTTGACTAATGAGAAGGTGTTCCAGTATTTGGAGAGTCTGTAGGTAGTTAAAGGACGCACCCGATGGGTGCGTCCTTTAACTTACGCTGTAATACTACAATTATTGACAGATACTATAAATATTGTAATATATCACTAACAAATTTGTACATCATATAACTTCGTTAGTACAAGATTTCAGCACAAGATTTCTCTCGTTTTGAAATCTTGTACTAACTCCCAGTAAGAGAAAGACAAGAAATTGACATTATGAAAATATTCTTTATTTCAGCCCTTGGATCGTTCGTTGTCTTCTGTTTAGTACTTGCAGCTACGCACTCATGGGCCGGTGCAATGGCAGCAAGTGTGTTTCTTATGACCATCGGCCTGCTTTTTATTGCTGCTGGGGAGAGGATCGAATATGCAGTGCTCAATAAAAAATGCATTGATGATGAATTTCTCCAAGAGGATTGAGGTTGGTCTTGCTTTCGCACCCTAAATGAACAAGAGCCCGTGATCATGATGATCCTGGCTCTTTTTATAATAAAATCAACCCACTCACAATAATCGCCGCTGTCTCTGTCTTCAATACAGTCTCACCAACTTTATATATATCCAATCGAGTGTTTCTAAATAATTCTAATTCCCTAATAGTAAATCCACCTTCTGGCCCAATGAGGATATTCTGAACTGCTTTGTTTTCGTCTTTAATAAAAGCTTCTCCTTCCACATCAAAAACGGCTGGTCGATATTCTTTGATAATGTCATCGATACTTTGGATCGCATGGAGAGTTGGTGTATCGATTCTCTGAGCCTGTTCACTTGCTTCTTGGATAATTTTTTCACTTCGTTCTATATTGATATTGGTCTTTATTGTTCGATCAGAAATCACGGGATAAAAATCTGTGACACCAATTTCTGTACATTTTTCGAGAATAAGTTCGAACTTGTCTTTTTTGGGTATGCAAAAGAAAAGAGAAACTTTTTTATATGATCCGGTCCGTTCTTTTTCAACTAATTCTGAAACTACAACTTCATTTCGAGAAACAAGAGAAACTACACCTTCGTATGCTGTCTGATTTGTTTTCAACACTACCTGCTCACCCACTTCTAATCTGAGAACTTTGGAGATTTGTTTAATAATTTCACTATCAGAAATAGTGATTGTGTTCTTGTTCGCAAGAACTGTGTTAGGTACGGTGAACCAGTGAATTTTTTTCATAATTGATTTAATGGCTAATTTTTTGTATGGTAGTCATACGACTTATTAAGACTTTAACAAAAAATATATGTTAATACCAACAGTAATAGACAAATCACAATTCGGAGAGCGAGTATATGACATATTCTCACGACTTCTCAAAGACCACATCATTTTTCTTGGAGACGGGATTGATGATCATGTTGCCAGTCTTGTTATTGCGCAACTCCTTCATTTACAATCTTCTGATCCCAAAAAGGATATTTATCTGTATGTGAACTCACCAGGAGGATCGGTTACAGCTGGTCTTGCGATCATTGATACGATGAATCACATCAAGAATGACGTTGCGACTGTGTGTGTGGGTATGGCGGCCTCTATGGGAGCTATGATTCTCTCTTCTGGAGCTAAGGGAAAGCGATTCTCTCTTCCCAATGCAGAAATTATGATTCATCAGCCACATGGTGGAATGGAAGGACAGGTTTCTGATATCGAGATTCGAACAAAGCTGTATATCAAACACAAAGAAAACCTTACAAAAATGCTTGCAAAGAATTCTGGACAAGACCTCAAGAAGGTAGAAAAAGACATGGATCGAGACTTCTTCATGTCAGCTGACGAAGCGAAGAAGTATGGGATTATTGATAAGGTGTTGAGTTAGGAAGAAGAAAAAGAAAAGCCCCGCGAAAGCGGGGCTTTTTTGTTATAAATCTCTTCATGGTATTTCAATGATCTTCTTCTTGAAGAATCAAAAGAATTTGCTCTGGAGATAATTTCATTTGCTTGCAGTGGTGCGATAAGCTTATTTCAA
>JAYSRX010000085.1:0-2935 GCA_043720795.1 Minisyncoccota bacterium
CTGTAGGGGAGGTTATAGCCCTTTCAGGTAATACCGGCGTGAGTACGGGACCTCATCTTCACCTCACTGTGTACGCATCTCAGGGAGTAAAGGTCGGACGATACGGGACATACAAGCCAGGTGGGTCAGGGTGCGCAGCTACAGATGCAACAGGACCATTTGCTGATCTTGATGCTTATCTTGATCCGATGAGTTATTTGCCCTCTCTTTAGTATTGTCATCCCGCACGAAGTGACCCCACAGGAGGAACGGAGATGTGGGATCTCATAATTTTAAACCACAATTTCTAATTCGTTACACTCATAAGAAATTGGAAATACTTTTGTGTTATAATTTCCTCATGAAAAAAGATTCAGGATTTATACAAATCATTTTAATAATAATTGTGTTCGTCGTAGTCGCACTCTATTTTGGAAAAAATCCCGTTACCATCTGGGAGCAAATCAAGCCACTATTTGAAAATTTCCTAAGATTTTTTGTGAACGCAATAGAATTTCTTATCAAGTTCGTAACACGCATCTGGCAAAGTTCCTAGTCTTTTTTATTTTCAACTTGTGCTTTTATTAGACTTTGCTTACTCGCTCTCTTGAGCATGAGTACGAATATTCCAATACTTCCAATCGTTACAGCAATCGCAGTAAAAATACCAAGAGTAATGAGCCATGCTGGAATATTTTCTATGAAGAAAAGTCCAAGTGAACTTATAACTAAGATAGGGATAATATCAACCACCATATGCACAGTGATAAAAAATAAAAAATTAAGAGAAGTAAGTCCAGCAGCATAACTCGCAATCTCCGGCATACTAAGTGCAGCAAGTCGAACACTCAAAAATCCCTTTGGTGTTCCCATTAATAGAAGTGCATTCTCTATGTACTCCATATTTTTTTTCCCAGCAAAATATGAAATGATAGGTCGTCCAAAAAACCGACTGATGTAAAAAGTTATAATCGCTCCTATCGTATCTCCAATAAACGAATATACGACTCCGTGCCAGAACCCAAATAATGGAACAGAAAAAACATAGAGGGCAGTTCCTGACAGTGGTGCAAAAACAACAGTTGAAGTTTTAGCTAAAATATACACGACAGGAGCCCATATTCCTGCTCCTGCAATATATTCTTTGAATGCGTTAATGTCTATAAAAAAACTCCCGATCGACAAGAGTCCTATCAAAACAACTATGAGTATAGAGACCCAATGGTCTTTAAGATATTTTGTCATTACTGAAAATCATACCATATGATATAGTGGGCTCATAATGAACGAAAGTAAACATTACGGCGCCATTATCATAGGAGGTGGAGCATCTGGCATGATGACTGCTGGCCAAATTATCGCGCACAATCCAGATGCGACTGTTTTAATACTTGAAAAAAATAAAAGACTTGGAGAAAAACTTTCTATCACAGGAGGGGGAAGATGCAATATTACCAATGCAACCTTTGATGACAAAGTCCTACTCAAAAATTACGGTCATGCTGAAAAATTCTTGTATTCTACTTTTGATCAATTTTCTGTTCAAGATACAATAGATTTTTTTGAAAAAAGAAATCTCCCAATTGTAGTCCAAGTAAACAATCGAGCTTTTCCTAAAAGCGAAAAGGCTCCTGATGTTACACGTGCAATGATCAAATTCTGTACACATCCCAATATTGAAATTTTGACAAACACTGTTGTACAGAAAATCCAGCATACAAATGATCAAGTAGAATATATCGAAACACAAAAGGGGGAGAGACACACAGCCGATTCCTATATCCTTGCTACAGGCGGACTCTCCCATCCCGAAACAGGGTCAACTGGCGATGGATTCAACTGGTTAGAAGATCTTGGACACACAGTCAAACAACCTACACCAACACTTGTACCTTGGACAGTTTCGGATTCATGGATCCATGCACATGCCGGCACTGCTCTGGATGATGTCAAAATCACAATATCAATAGATAGTAAAAAATATCTTTCATGCACAGGGAGGATTCTATGTACTCATACCGGATTATCAGGACCACTTATTTTAAATAATTCATCAAAACTTCAAGACGCATTACTCAGTGGAGTTGTAACAGGTACGCTCGACTTGTATCCTCAGCTCAATCATAAAGAAATAGATCAGATGATTTTGGATATTTTTGAAAAGAACAAAAACAAAAAATTCAAGAATGTGATAGATGACATCGCCCGTCTTCATTCAGGATTTTTAATCTTACAAAAACATCTACCGCTTGATTTTGATATTCCCGTGCATTCTGTTTCAAAAGAATATCGCAAATCAATGACTCAGCTCTTCAAAAAGATTCCATTATTCATCAGAGGACTTGAAGGATATGAAAAATCCGTCGTAGCTGACGGAGGCATCACACTCACCGAAGTTGATACCAAAACCATGCGCTCAAATAAAATTTCGAATCTTTATATTACAGGAGATCTTCTTGATATCAGACGACCATCCGGTGGATACTCATTACAGTTGTGTTGGACTACAGGATTCGTAGCTGGCAAGCATTGTTTGAAAAAATAAAAACCACTGGACATATCCAATGGTTTGTTCAAAATATTTCAGAATCAGGAATATCAGGTGCACTGAGCATCTTCATGTATTCCTGACATAAAGCTTCTTGATCAGTAATATCTGAAATTGATTTCTCTGTCTTTCGAAAATCTCCTGATAAGACAATATATCTGAGGCCTCTTTTTTTCTCTCGTCTGTACCAACGTACAAATTGAGCTTCAAAAGATCGGAGTTTGTTGATTTTAGTTTTTGTGAGTGTGAGTACAACTTCTTCATCGACTCGAATCGAATCAGAATTAGGCACAAAGGTAAAAAGGCTAGGATATTCTTCCATAAATATAAAAGGTACGGTGTTTGAATTTTTACTAACCATATCAGACAGAGGAAAATAGGGAAGAGAGTCCCCTATTTTAAGGAATA
>JAYSRX010000086.1:0-2909 GCA_043720795.1 Minisyncoccota bacterium
CAGGGATGACAAACAGAATATATTCACAAGGATGACGTGCTAACTTAACATTTTTAAAAACTCGCTTTCGGTGATAATTTTAACCCCTAATTTCTGTGCTTTTTCAAGTTTTGAACCTGCTTCGTCACCTGTTACTACAAAATCAGTTTTTTTGGATACGGTACTTGAGACAGCTCCTCCGTTGTCTTTTACCATTTTTTTGGCCTGGTCACGTGAAATAGAATAGAGTGTTCCTGTGAATACAAATGTCTTGCCATGAAGCAGACTTGAGTGCGCTTTTTCCTCAGTAACTTTAATATGAGTTAATAAATCATTGATCAATTTTTTATTTTCAGAAAACGCAAACCAATCCACAATCGAATGCGCAACCACCGAACCGATTCCATGTATATTCTCCAGATCATCATATGAAGCATTCATAAGTCCTTTGAAGTTTTTATATTTTTGAGCAAGCAGTGTTGCGGTTTCTTCCCCCACTCCATCAATACTGAGTCCTGTAATGCATCGTACAAAAGAAATGGTTTTTGCTTTTACAATCGAAGCAAGAATATTATCGACTGACTTTTCACCAAAACGCGGAAGTGCAAGCAGATCACCTTTTTGCAAAGTAAAAATATCAACCGGCGTTTGAATGAGATTTTCTTGAAGCAATACATCTATTACTTTTGGACCCATATGTTCGATATCAAATGCCACTTTTGAAACAAAGTAATACAGTCTTCTCTTTTGCAATTCATATGAATTCCTATCGACACACCTATATGCAACTTCTCCTGGAATCCGTTCGATGAGACCATCTCCTCCACATTGTGGTATTGTTTTTGGAAAAATAAATGCTTTCGTCTTTGCAGGGCGAAGTTCGTTCACTACCTTAATAATCTTTGGGATCACATCTCCTGCTTTTTTGAGAACTACTGTGTCTCCAACTCGTATATCCAATCTCTTAATCTCATCCTCGTTATGTAATGTTGCTCGCGATACAACCGAACCAGCAACCAATACAGGCGTTAGATGAGCTACTGGCGTAATCACTCCAGTTCTTCCAACTTGGAACGCAATATCTTCAACAACAGTAGTCACTTCTTCAGCTTGGAATTTGAGGGCGATCGCATATCGTGGCGCTTTTCCTGTATAACCGAGCAAGTCTTGAAATTCTTTCTGATTCACCTTAAGCACTGTCCCGTCAATATCAAAATCATACCCAACTCTTTTTGTATTCCATGTCGACCAAAAGTCCATGACCTGATCAATGTTTTTGCACACTTTACGATATTTGGATACAGGAAATCCAATTGACTCAAGATAGTCCAGCTCTTTTGATTGTGAATCGATTTCAAAAGGTGCGTATGCAAGATCATATATAAAAGCCGAAAGATTCCGACTCTTTACCATAGACTGATCCAATTGTCGGAGCGTTCCGGATGCGAAGTTGCGAGGATTGGCATATACTTTTTCTCCCCTTTTTTCCAAATCCGCATTGATCTTGTTGAATTGTTTGCGAGTCATATATATTTCACCTTCAACAATAATATTTCTCTTTTCTAAAATAGTGTGAGGGATGTCTTTGATCTGAAGCACATTAGCAGTTACATTTTCTCCAGTCACTCCATCACCTCGCGTTGCTGCTTGAATTAATTTTCCATCCTGATATTCGATTACGATTTTCAGCCCATCAATCTTGAGTTCGGTTACATATTCAACTTCAAATTTTTTTTCAAGTTCTTTGTATAAAAGATTCTTCATACGCGTATCAAAATCAATAATATCGTCCTCTGAAAATGCATTATTAAAAGACCATTGAGGAACTTTATGCGCAACAGGTTCAAAAAGCACATCAGCAAATCCACCCACCTTTTGAGTCGGAGATTCGTTCTTTTGATATTGTGGGAATTGTTCTTCCAGAGCTCGGAGTTCTTTTTCAAGCGCGTCGTATGCTTCATCCGAAATTTCGGGTGCCTGTTTTTGATAGTACAAGGCACGATGATGCTCGATCGTGCCGTACAATTGGTTCATTCGAATCTGAATATTTTTTTTGTTCATATTGAGTTTTATGAGCTATATTGCTGGAATAGACCTCGTTCTACCATTCGTGGATTATCGAGGTTGCAATCAGTATTGTATCCTTTTGCTTCTATTTGAGTAGTGATCTTACCATCAGCTTGAATTATTTTTCTAACTGTGGCCATACCACAACGTCTAACAGATGCGTCTTCTGGTGATGCATCACTGGGGTCAATATCAAATACTTCTATTTGAAATGTAGTTTCGCTTGATGAATCCAAAACCCAACTCGAGTCCTTCATAATCTGTCGACCAGCACATGTTATATCATCTGCTACAGTATCTTCTGGTTCAACCCATGCAATACCAGCTTCACCTGTTTGAAATATCAAAGGATTAGTTACATCCCAATAATATGCACACTCAAGAACGGTGTTGGCAGCATAAAAAGCATACTGAGATTCTCGACTTGTACCCGAAAGAATTGTTTGTCTAAGTGCAATAGAGATAATACTTGCTCCAATCGAGACAACCAGAGTTGATACAAGCACTGCAAACAATAGTGTAAATCCTTTTTCTTTTGTATGTAAAAATTTTTTCATATGCATGTATATTATGGTGTATAGGGTACCCAGTTATAGATATTCTCTTGAACAACAATTCTCTTGTTGGCTACCAAAGTTGATTCCCATCTCACTTCTACGATAATCTGAGCTTCCCTATTCGCTTCGATTTCTGTAATAAAGATGGTGCGAGTAAATTTGGAGTCGTTCCCATTTCTTAATACAAATTGGTTCAGGTCCGCATCAAATTTAAGAGGGTCACAAAGGCTATTTGAACATGCTTCGATATATAAAGAACCTGACCGGGCAGTTTCTATATTACATACTACAGTACTGTCAACACTA
>JAYSRX010000087.1:0-8200 GCA_043720795.1 Minisyncoccota bacterium
ATCATTCTTCTTTGCCACATTCTAAATTGTCCAACAGATGAAGAGATTGAAAAGACCCATACTGTAACAGGAACGAACATTCCGACTGTCATTTGTCCAGAATTTACAAGGGCCAAAGCCAGCCAAATGTTTACCCCATAATAAATAAGTAATAATACGTCAGAGATGATCTGCTTATAGTTATATTCAACCCAAGTTTTTACGCCCAAATTAATGTGTTCACTTTGAGCTTCATACAAATATTCACTTGCACTTTGCATTTTGTTTGAAAACTTTAACAAGAAAAGATTCTGTAAAATATCAACGAAAGTTTTATTAGTCTCTGTTCTTTTTTTAATAATTTCTTTCAGCTTTGGATGTGTTTTTTTATTTAAATAAATCCCAATTCCTAAATATAAAACAGAGAAAATTATTACTGCATACACAAAGTTAATGTTTATAAAAATAAGTCCGATTGTTGCAGAGATTACCGTAGCGACCAACGGCAAAATATCATAGACCAACATAAACATTATTTGTGACATCTGATTAGCCCCTGTTTTTAAAACATCTTGTTTAAATCCTGAATGCTCTTGTTTTAATTGTCCTAGTGATAAATTAAATGATTTTTCAAGTGCAAGTCTTGAAAGATAGTGTCCTAACGTAAATTCTAATTTTTTTAAATCAAAAATCACATTTACTCTCATAATTGCTATCCTAATAATTATTAAGACAGCCAAAATAATCACAAACATTTTTACTACATCAAAATCTTGAGAATAAAGCCCGTCTGTAATTTTTCCAAGAAAGAATTGATTAGCTGAGTTTATTATTACTGGCAAAATTGAGAGTAAGAACGATATAAAAAGTACCCATTGAAATGGCTTAAAATAAGCAAGAACCTTTTTATAGAATTGTAGTGTTTTCATATATTACTCACTCTTCAACGCTCCCACAGTATACCGATTACTTGGTGCCCACAGCATCCATGAGTCAACCCCAGCTTCAACTGATGCATTGATTTGTTCTCGAACTTCTACAGGACCATAGTCTCCTCCATAATCAAAGTCTTGGATCCAAGTTCGAAGCTGATGCTTCCCTACTCGCTTTGCAATCTCAGGTGGAGTTGTAGTGGCGGTTCGAAGCAACTCTGCTCGGTCAGCTCCAGCTTTCATAACAAAATATACAAGGTCATGAGGATAGTCATCAGGATTTGGCCACCCATTGTAATTATTAGGGTAATGTGAAGGATAAACCATTGGGGCAACATAATCAAAGTAAGGGAGAGCTTTTTCAAGTACCTGCCCAATATTCAAGTCATCGTGATTAGTAGTAGTCATTCCAAAGAGATCGGCAGAAGTCACAAGACCAGTATCTTTGAGTTGACTATGGAGATATTCAAAAAACTTCCGAAGACTTTCAGGTTTGTTATTACCATCACTATGAGAGAACGCGATGTCTTTCATATTCCCATCAGATGGAAATCGTATGTAATCGAAATTGATCTCGTCAAATCCAAGTGCATATGATTCTTTGGAAAGTTCAACAATATAATCCCAATGTTCTTTTGCACCCACATCAATAAAACTGATACCTTTGTAATCTTTCCATGTTCCACCGTCGCTCGCTCGCTTCACTGCAAGATCTGGCCTGAGCTTGGTCATGATATTATCCTGGAACACAGTGACTCGACCTATGACGTAAATATTTTTCTTATGGAGTTCTTCAATGAATTCTTTGACTCCGGTAGCTTTACATCCTGTCCCTTGAGTTCCGAATAATTTTGGATTGTCTGTTGGAAAAGAAATTGTTCCACTGAAATCCTTAATGTCGATCACAATTGCATTGACCTCGGTTGTATCAATGACATCAACAACTTGCTGTTTGAATTCTACCGTGCTCAAAACGCACGCAGTCATATAGAGAGACTTGAGAGGTTGGGGTGTTTTGACATGAGCGACTTGAGGAACTATTTTTTCTTCAACTTTTGCTTTTGCCTGAGCAAGACTGTCTTGAACTGATTTTGGTATATAGCTTGTAGAAGCCATAGTCGATTGGAGAAATATGTACAGACCAATAATCGAAACACCCGCAATAGTAAAGACTAATTTTTTATTCATAGACTTCTTCCTGCACGGTTATTTTGGGTTTGCGACCCCGCCTCTTCGGTGTCACATCCGACACAATCATTCGCTCTTTTTGTTCGACCATCTCCACAACATCTTCGATTGTCTTTATCGATACTGGAGCTGAAGGCTTTTCATATGAAGGAATATCAGCATATGTAGTTGTCTGAGAAGAATAATTTTCCTTTTCTTTTTGAATAGCTCGTACAATCAAGGCATACCCGAGAGTAATTACAGCGAGAGTGACATGAGCGTAATTTTTATACAAAAATGGGATACCAAAAAACGGAATTATGAGATTGAGAAATCCTACAATAAAGATAAATTTATACACTTTCATATTCGTTATTATAAATGAAAGGTTCGGTTATCCCAAATTATTCGCAAATCAAAACAAATTCTCCTTTTTGTAAAGATGGATCGAGTTCGATCTGAGTCAAAAGTTCTCTTGCCGTGCCTGACATTACTCGCTCATGCATCTTGGTGAGTTCTTTACAGATGAGTATGTTGCGTTCAGGTTGCCTGATTTCAATTTCTTCAAGTAGTTTGAGAATCCGATGGGTTGATTCATAAAAGATTACTGAATGCTTATAAGCCAATGCCTCATCGAGTTTTTTCTGTCTTCCTTTCTTGTGAGGCAAGAACCCCATAAAGGTGAATTGAGACAGTGGGAGTCCTGAGATAGAAATGGCCGTTGTAATCGCACTTGCTCCTGCGATTCCTTGAATAGAGACTTCGGGTAGTTTTTCTCGAACGAGTTTGATGAGCAAAGAACCAGGGTCACTAATTGCAGGTGTTCCAGCATCACTTACGAGAGCGACATGTTCATATGTTTCAAACAAGTTTAAAATAGAATCAATTTCCCTTTCAGTACTGAACTTATGAAAGGCAATGCATTTGGCAGAAATCTGATACGCAGATAGAAGTTTTTTGGTTGTCCGAGTATCCTCACACAAAATGACATCCGCTTGTTTGAGGATTTCGAGAGCCCTCAAAGTGATATCTTTGAGATTTCCTATGGGAGTTGCGACTATATATAAATTTGACATATTGCTAATTTAGCATAATATCTCAAATTAAACACATGTCCTCCTCACCAATTAGTCACCCCTGGATTCACAGACGTATGTCGAGAGTCATCCCGCGAACTCAGCCCGAAAGACGCAGAGTCCTCGCAATCCTTCTCAGTTTAAAAAGAAAAGAGAAATCTACAGATCAAATGCTCGACATGGCCCGATTGGGCAAATATGACCCCGAGATTTTGATCACTATTATTGACTTGTGTCGCAACACTCAAGACAAAGTCCGAGATCCTCTTTTGTTTTATTTAAATCGTAAAAGAATCGTAACTCTTTTTGTAAAACTCTACAGAGAATCAGGTAACAAACAGTTTTATAATTCGCTCTGTAGAGTTCCTTTTATTACCATTCGAGATCAACGATTAATTTTCAACACCCGCTTTCACTATTTTGAAAAAAAGGTGTCATGGTGGCATGACTGGCCATTTCTCATGAAACGATCAAACTAATCACAACACAAAAGCCGCTCACGTACTGTAAGCGGCTTTTTATTTAATATCTATCTAGATTGTTTCAACAAACATCAAGTTTGGTTCGTGAGTTTCTCCAAAAGGCATCGAAGTAGATACGACTATTCGATCACCCTTCTTCGCAAGTTTGTCTTTTGTCAAAACATCTCGAATTATTTCACTTGTTTCTTTGATTGATTTGTAAGCATCAATCATGACTGGATAACATCCCCAACTCAATTGGAGTTGTTGGAATGTTGTCTTGTTTGGAGTAAGTACAATAACAGGTGTTGTTGGCTTGTGTCGTGAAAGCACTCGAGCATTGTATCCTGTCTTTGTAATTGAAACGATAAATTTTGCATCAAGTTTCATCGCATTCTTCACAGTAGCAAGTGTCATTGCGTCAGCAACTGTAGTTTTTTCTCGAACATGATCCTTGAAGAATACTTCTTTTACATAATCCTCTTCAACATGTTCTGCTACTCGAGTCATGAGTTCAACAGCTTCAATTGGGAATTGTCCGAGTGTAGTTTCTTCAGAAAGCATAATCGCATCTGTTCCATCCAAAATTGCGTTTGCAACATCTGATACTTCGGCTCGTGTCGGAACCGGAGAGTTGATCATAGATTCAAGCATTTGAGTTGCTGTGATCACTGGTTTTCCAGCTTCGTTACACTTCTTAATCAGCATTTTCTGGATAAGTGGCACTTTTTCAGCAGGAACTTCTACAGCGAGATCTCCTCGAGCCACCATGATTCCATCTGAAATTTTGATAATTTCATCGATGTTTTCTACAGCTTGTGGAGTTTCAATTTTAGAAATGATATGCGCTTTTGATTTTGCTGCGTCTAGAATTTTTCGAAGATCGAGAACATCCTTTGGTCGTCGTACGAAAGAAAGTGCAAAGAAGTCTACATTATTTTTTAATCCAAATTCAAGATCCTTCTTGTCTTTTGCCGTAAGTGAACTCATTGAGATGTCAGTATCAGGAAGGTTCACTCCTCGTCGTCCTTTGAGTTCTCCACCTACTTCAACCTTACATGTAATTTCTTCCCCTTTAACTTTGGTAACAGTCATTCGCTTCTTACCATCATCAAGCATCACTGTATGTCCTACTTTGATTTCTTGTGGAAGTTTTTTGTAGTTTACATATACAATAGTTTCATCACCTTTGATGAGTTTTGTTGTAAGAGTAAAAGTTTGTCCTTTCTTGATTGTGATTCGTCCTGATTCAGTATTGAATTCTCCGATTCGAATCTTTGGTCCTCCAAGGTCTTGTAGGTACGCAAGAGGAAGTCCTGTTTTTTCAGAAGCCTTTTTACCGTTATCTACTTTTTCCTGGTGTTCTGCAAAGTCTCCGTGAGAGAAGTTCATTCGCATTACGTTCAGACCTGCTTTTAATAATTTTTCGAGTTGTTCTTGTGAACTTGTTGCGGGACCAATAGTCGCAACGATTTTTGTTTTCTTGTGTGGGATTTGCATATCAATTTTTAAATAAATAATGAACGCTAGTGTAGCATTTTTTTATAAAAATGTCACTCACAATGAACAGTGGAGGTATGGAAACAAGATGCTATGAGTTTCCTTTAAGAAAAACTCCCCAAATCCGACCACCATTTGAAGGTAAGTTCGAGAAACAAAGCCAAAGAAAGATACAGTGGTGCAAGTAGTACAAAGAGGATTATTCGTGGTAGTTCTTTCATATAATTATCTTATCTTTGTTAGTTAAAGTATTCAAGTGGAAAACTAATAACTCGCTTTAATTTCTAAGGCATTAAGTCTATCGTCATGATTATCTAAATGAGTTTCATTTCTTTCAAAACGACCTTCGAGAGTTTCGATAATTCCTCGAAAAAAATCATGTTGACGTTCTACAAGAGAATCAATATGATGCTTCATGTCACTTTGATAATAATCAAACATATCGTGAGAATATTCTTTGGTCGTATAATTTTTCTTCTCTATGTGTTCACTTGCTACATAATTTTTGCTTTCTAAAAAATCTTTCGTTATATATTTTTTACTTTCTAATACCTCGTCAAAATATATTTGAGTTATATATCCATGACCAATTAAGAATTCCTCGGTTACATACCCTTGTTTATTTAACATATATTCAAGATGATCTTCGAAAAAACCTTTAGTTACAGGTTCTTCGCGTTCTTTTTGAGATAATTTCTTATGCATTACATCCACTATAGCATGTTCTCAAAAGTGACTTTTCCACAGATAATCTGTTAATCTATATGATTTCTTTAGAAATTTCAGGAGTATTTTATTCTGTATAAAACTTCGAGAGTTTTTCTTGAGAAACAAATTTGCACGCTTGATTATAGATTGCCTTAACAGTACCTTTGGAAAGGGTTTTATGATTGGGAATTATTAAAATTTCTTTTTTAAAGTTTGTCTGTCGAACTAATTTTATGTGACTTCCTTTTTGAGAAATCTTTTCAAAGCCTAAGTCATACAGTATAGAAAGGATCTCATTTGAACTCAACACCTTCATTTTAGACATGCTCGGGCAATTCGTAATTCACCAAAACAGAAGGTCGTTTGGAATAATCGAAGTTTGAGGTGTCTTCATTTTCAAAATACAAAGAAACTGCCTCATCAATATTCCTCATCAAATCATCTAGATTTGATGCTTCTGTCACAATAGCCAAATCAACACCGACTGCGGTGTATGTGTCATCTTGTTTGGTTATAGTAAATTGAGCGATAGTTTTCATATTATCGAGTATATATTTTGAATCTCTTGTGTCAAATTTCATATATTAAATATAACACCTCAACATCAAGGAATTTTAAAAATAAGATAAAGTATGTCTAAGAAAAACTTCCAAGATCAGACCACCATTTGAATGTCAGTTCCAAAAATAAAGCCAAAGAAAGATACAATGGTGCAAGGAGTACAAACAGGATTATTCGCGGAAGTTCTTTCATATATATTTATCTTATCTTTGTTAGTTAAAGTATTCAAGTGGAAAACTTACATGCACAGAGCATGTAACACGCTCTGTGCATGACTGTACAAACCATAAAAAATATGGTAATTTGGTGCTTATGGATCAAATTGAATACCCTGTTCGCTTGAACAGATACCTCTATCTTAAGAATTATTGCTCACGTCGACAGGCGGATATTTTTATCACGCAAGGTCTTGTGACAATAAATGGACGAAAAGCAGTGCTGGGACAAAAAGTTAACGAGCACGATGAAGTTGCCATTGATGCCCTTATCGAAAAAAAGAAGGAGAATTTTGTATATTATATTTTTAACAAACCTGTTGGAATTGTAACTCGTAACCCACAAGGTGAGGAAAAATCTATTGCACACATCTGGCCCAAAGCACAAAAACTCCAACCTATCGGGAATTTGGACAAAGCTTCACGAGGGCTTGTATTTCTTACTAATGATACTCGAATCGTTGATCGTCTCCTCAGTCCCAAATATCATCACGAAAAAGAATACCGAATCCGAGTAGATAAACCACTTACTGCATCCTTTGCCAAAAAAATGTCTCATGGAGTCAACATCGAAGGATATATGACTAAAGATTGTGAAGTTGAACTCACTGGAGATCGGTCATTCAAGATTATTCTTACAGAAGGAAAGAAGCATCAAATCCGGCGTATGTGTGCTGCACTTGGATATCAGATTAAAGAATTGAAGAGAACGAGGATTATGAATCTGAGATTAGGAACGGTGTTGAAGGAGGGGCAAGGAAGGGAGTTAACTGTTGGTGAGAAGATGGAGTTGTTGAAGGGGTTGGGGGTGATGTAGGGTTATCTTATCCAAGGGATAATTCCGACTTTCTTTTTGTATTCTAAATATTCTTTTCCGAATTGTGTAAATAATTCTGCATCCTCTTTTTTCATAACATAGAAAAGAAATACTGTGCCCAAAATCGCCAAAACAATATAGAGTGAGTTTAATTGAAGATATATTCCTAATATAAGTAAAATTGCACCAATATAGTATGGATGTCGACAGACTGAATATGCTCCTGTTTTTACAAGTACATTACCTGGAATATCACCCATCAGTCCCCAATCTTGTTTTCGTGAAATCCGAGTCCATATAATAAATAGCAGTCCTACTATTGAAAATAGTATTCCAATAATTTTAATATAAAGATTTTCCTCAATTATCAACAGTTGAGGAATAAGATTAATTGATAGCAGTACTGGCAAGATCAAATATGTTAGTAGTTCAAAAAATTTTCTAAAAAAGACAATGGTATTTGTAGATTTTTGTCTTTGACGTTTCCCACCAATAATGCTCCAAGCATATCTAAAGACAAAGAAAACAAATAAGAAAATTAGGGGTGTCCATTGAATATTTGTAACTATCATGATTTTGAAATATAGCATTTATAAGCAAAAACATCCAGGATCCGGTCACAAGTCACTAAGTATAATTATTCGTTCGCTTCGCTCACTCCAATTCTACTAAGTGCTCGCGACCCCGCCTCACCGACCCAGGTCCTCGTTGTCACTCGGACGCAGGGTACTCTGGTTCCGGCTTTCGAATCCTTGAAACGAAGCTTCGCTTCGTTTCCGCGCGC
>JAYSRX010000088.1:0-2858 GCA_043720795.1 Minisyncoccota bacterium
TCTCTATATTGTTGTCTCTCTCGACATCCCAAAGAAGTTAGACAAAAAAGCGCGCAAACTACTTGAAGAATTACGAGACTTGGGAGTATAATATACCAATGATTCAATTTGGTTTTTTAACAATCGACGTTCTCATCTTACTCATCATTTTTCTTGGAACTTTTTTTATAGCGTACAAAAAAAGCAAAAAGAGTGTAGCGCGTTTTGTATTGCCGTTCTACGTTGCGACATTAATCTATTCTACACTTCCATTCAAAGCGACTGAAGCTTCTGCCAAAGTTATGCTTTTTGCAATTACATACATCGTCCTTATTTTCTTAATGAAAAAATCTATCACGGCAGTCGGAGGGATTACAGGCGGACGTCACTTTTTGGACTCACTTCTTCTCAGTTTTTCCGCAATCTTCTCTGTGTTCATTGCGTATCAATTTATCATTCCGCTTGATAAGATTCTCAAGATTAATTTCCCATTCAGTGCCGTTATTCTTGAAAATATTCCGTATTATATTCTGATTTCTATCCCACTTGTGCTTATTTTTCTTTCAAATCAACATCGGGATTAATAGTATTTATTTCTAGCAAACTTGTTCAAACTTCAAACCAGTCTTTTAATAGTCATATGAAAGTTGTAAACCTACTGAGGGCACTATTCAAAACAAAAAACACTTTTAAAGAAGTGTTTTTTGTTTGACTTGCGATATACCCCTAGGGGGGTATATACTGTAATTATGAAATATATGGAAGATAAAAATAAAAGCAAAATTATTCGTCGCCTCAAACTCATCGAAGGCCAGGTTCGGGGTCTACAAAAAATGATTGAGAATAATACGTATTGTATAGATGTCATCACACAGACTTCTGCAGTCAAACAAGGGCTTTCTAATATGGAAGACTTACTGCTCGAAAACCATCTTAGTGGATGTATCTTGAGTCAGGTAAAGGCTGGGCAGACTGAAAAGGCCAAGCAAGAGATTTTAAAAGTTTATAAGCTAAAAAGAAAATAGTATGCATACACAAACATACAGGGTAAAAGGAATGCATTGCGCCTCGTGTTCCTCTGTCATTGAGAAGACCTTTAAAAAAGTTGGCGGTGTGCATTCTGTTGAGGTGAACTACGGTAGTGAAAAAGCGAAGGTTTCTTTTGATCCATCAAAGACAAATCCTCACGAACTCTCCAAACATATCGAACCACTCGGTTATTCGCTTGAAATTCCTGACACAGCTGTGGAGATGAGTATGTCTGAAAGTGATCATGCAGCACATTTAGGACTTACTCAATCAAAGAAAGAAAAGCTCGCTGAAGTTGCAAATATGCGAGCAAAGGTTCTTTCTGCCATCCCTCTGGCAATTTTTGCTACTTTTATTATGGGATGGGATATTCTAGCTGAGTATGCTATCGCGCCCGCAATGAGCTACCTGCTTAAAGAATTCTTCCATCACTTACTCCCAATCTTCGCAACCTACATGTTGTTTGTTGTAGGTAAACCATACCTCCTTGGCTTTTACAGATTTATTCGATACGGCAAAGCGAACATGGATACGCTTATCGGTATCGGTACTGTCGCAGCTTTTTTATACAGTTTTGCTGTCAGTGCTTTTGAAGATGTTCTTAAGCCGTTTATTAATGTCGAGTATCAATACTATGACGTGACAATCGTAGTCATTACCTTTATTGCTCTTGGAAAATATCTTGAAGTTCGATCCAAAATTAAGACAGGTGATGCCATCGAGAAGCTTCTCAATCTTCAGGCTAAAACTGCTTTAGTCATTCGTGGAGGAAAAGAAATCGAGATCTCAGTAAACGATGTGAAGCACGGAGATTTAATTATAGTGAAACCTGGTTCGAAAATTCCCGTTGATGGTGTTATCACAGAAGGATCTTCCTTTATTGATGAATCAATGATTACTGGAGAACCGATGCCTGTACAGAAAAAGATTGGCAATAGTGTTGTTGCTGGCACTATAAATACAAATGGGTCATTTACATTTAAAGCCATAAAGGTTGGTTCAGAAACACTCCTCGCTCAGATTATAAAGATGGTTGAGGATGCTCAAGGAAGCAAAGCACCGATACAAGCACTTGCAGACAAAATATCAGCTATCTTTGTGCCCATTGTTCTAGTATTTGCCTTCCTTACCCTTGGTGCATGGCTCGTCATTGGGTCGCAGTATCTAGGATTTTCTCAAGCACTTTCATTCGGTCTTGTATCATTTGTAGGAATTCTCGTCATTGCTTGTCCCTGTGCACTCGGTCTCGCTACCCCAACAGCAATTATTGTTGGTGTGGGTAAAGGTGCAAAAGAAGGTATTCTTATCAAAGATGCCGCTACGCTTGAAAAGCTCCACAAGGTAAATACAGTTGTGGTTGATAAGACTGGAACGATTACTAAAGGAAAGCCGACACTTGTCGATATACAAAATCTCTCAGATCTTAAAGATGAGGAGCTTGTATCAATTCTTGCTTCGCTTGAGAAAAAATCAGAACATCCGATCGCACATGCAATCGTAAATTATGCACAAGAGAAAAACATCTCTATATCTGATGTCTCTGACTTTGAGGGAATACAGGGTAAGGGTCTCAAAGGAACAATCAAGGATACTGAATATTTTGTAGGTAATACAAAACTTATGAGCGACCTCAAAATTTCGTTTGATGTTAATAAATTAAATGAGTTTACCCTGCAAGGAAAAACACCGGTCATTCTTGCAGCACAAAAAAAGGTGCTCGGTTTTGTGATGGTGGCAGATGAAATCAAGGCTGAGTCAGTGGAGGCTATTAAAAATCTCCATGCTCTCGGCATCAAAGTGGTGATGCTTACAGGAGATGATGAGAAAGCGGCAAAGTACATAGGATCTCT
>JAYSRX010000089.1:0-2808 GCA_043720795.1 Minisyncoccota bacterium
AGTGAGTAATGCTGTACTGGAAAAATATATTAATACCGCTGGCAGGGAAAACTATATTAAAAGTGCTGTCGTAAATCTGATGAGTACGCCGGAATACCAATTATGTTAATCAGCTGTTAGCTATTAGCCGTTAGCCTTTAGCTAACAGCTAACAGCTAACAGCTAAAATGTTATACTAGTATTAATGAAAATCACCAAAGGTACTCAGGGTAAATTATTTGCATTGACCAATGCTGCGAGTGTAATATTTACGGGTCTCTTTTTATTCAAATATATCCCAATGCAGATGTTCGGGGAAAATATCAAATTCGATGCCTCTGCACACATAGCCATCACAATGCTTTTTCTCTATGTAATATGGTTTTATATTGATCAGAACAAATCATGGAGGACACTCTACTTTATATTCGCTCTCGTTGTCCTATCAATTGTCTCGCTACAGCGGATATTGGTCGATGCTCACAATGATATCGGCCTTCTTGCTGGGCTTATACTTTCGGTAGTGGCTATCGTCTATTCCCAGAAGAAGTATTTCAAAGGTAAGTTCAAGTTTTAATATAAAAGGATGAGGATTTCTTTATAACTCCTTTATCTCTCTTGAATATAGTGTAAAAGATATGAACATTACAAATATTGAAGAATGTATTGAAGAATGGGATAAAGACATGTCTCAAGTGGAGAATAATGTGCATATTCCTGATGAAGATAAGGGACGTGTACTCCATGAGATAGACCAGCTCTATAATTCTATGTATGCAATCCTTGTCATGCTCGGGCAGAAGCCTTGTGTTGATAAGGATTAGTACTCATACAAAAAGGCGCGGCCTAGGCCGCGCCTTTTTCATATTAAATCCATTAACCTTGCGTTCGTTCAACATATTGATTCTCCACTGTATTTACTACAATTGAGTCACCTTGGTTCACGAATAGTGGTGTTGTAATCATTGCTCCTGTCTCGATTTTCACGAGCTTATTGGCTCCGTTGGCAGTATTTCCTTTAACTGCAGGAGGTGCATCAATAACTTTAAATGTCATTTTGATTGGAAGAGTAATACCAATAACATTATCATTATACACAAGTGCGTCTACTTCACAGTTTTCTTTGAGGTACTTTGTTGCGTCTCCAAGTAGGGAAGAAAGGAGTAGTGCTCGGTTAGATCGCTTTTCTTTTTCAAAAAACCAATATTCATCAATTCCACTTTGGCGATTAGCTTTCATAAAACTGAATACATATTTGGTTCGGTTCAAGTCAGCTTCAACCACAGTATCCTGGGCATGAAATGTTTCTTGCCTGACTGATCCATTGGTAAGGTTTCGTAATTTGGTTTGGTTTACGGGCTTTCGTTGTTGTTTTCGAAATACGTGTGCTTCAAGCACTTCGTAGGGATCGCCATCAAGCACAATGTACTTGCGTTCTTTGATCTCGTTGTAATTTAACATAGACATAGTTTCACGATTGTATCATAATTGGGGTCAGGCTCCAATTGTTCTATAGTATTCTTTTTTATACACAAGTAATTGGAGCCTGACCCCTAATTCCTTGATATACTGTACATATGAAATTTACATTTCACCAAAAAGGTTTTACTCTTATTGAATTATTAGTTGTAGTAGCAATTATTTCATTATTATCGAGTGTGGTGCTGGCGAGTGTAAGAGAATCACGTAATAAAGCTGAGCTAAGTTCTGTTATTACTCAAGTAAAACAAGTACAAAATGCTTTGGAGTTGTATAAAAATGAAACAGGAACATACCCCATTACCTCTGGTTTAGGGGTTAATACAAACCTTATTCCAAATTATTTATCCGCACATATAAAACCATTAAAATTACCGAACAATTTGACTATCACTTATATGTCAAAAGAATCAAGCGCTTGGACTTATCCTGGATGTACCATGCCTACAAATTTTGACAGAGGTTCAAAAGAATATTTTATGAACTTTACTTTTTCAGGCATTTCTTATTGTTATGGTATTTAGATATCAAATTTAAAAAAGTTAAATAATATTCAGAGTATTTTCGTATTTTGAACAGGTCTGCAGAATCGTTCCGGATTTGTACGTACACTAATTAGTAGGAATTCTTAGAACATGAAAGGGAACTATGCCTGCGCCACATCCTCCTTGAACTTCTTCCTGATGAGTTTCAAAATCTCATCTGTAACTTTTGGATTCTCTCTCAGGAATGTTCGTGCCGCATCATATCCTCGCCCAAGTTTGATTTCGCCATATGCATATGAAGTCCCTGCTTTTTGGATGATTTCATATTTTTCTCCAAGAGCAATAACTTCACCTTCTTTTGAGATACCTTCGTTGTACATGAGATCGAACTCAGTAACTCGAAATGGGGCAGCGACTTTGTTTTTCACTACCTTGACTCGACATCGTCCACCCATAATCTCTTCACCTTTTTTGATCTGGGCGATTCTTCGAATATCAAGTCGTACTGATGTATAGAATTTGAGGGCCTTTCCTCCTGGAGTTGTTTCTGGGTTACCAAACATTACACCAATTTGCATTCGAATCTGGTTGATAAAAATTACAATCGTCTTGCTTTTGGCAGTGATAGCAGTGAGCTTACGGAGTGCTTGTGACATGAGGCGAGCCTGTTTACCCACATGATGTGCTCCCATATCACCTTCGATCTCGTCTTTGGGAGTAAGTGCTGCAACGGAGTCGATGACAATGATGTCCATCTTTCCACTCCTAACAAGACTCTCTACGATCTCAAGAGCCTGTTCTCCTGTATCGGGTTGTGAAATAAGTAACTCATCTATTTTTACGCCGAGACGTTTGGCATATTCAG
>JAYSRX010000090.1:0-7892 GCA_043720795.1 Minisyncoccota bacterium
CTCAAACAATCTGTAAAACTAGATGAGATGAACGACACTCAAAAAGAAACTCAACCACTTGGACGATATTCTGAAGCTGGTCTCATCAAAGAACTTGAAAAGCGCGGAATCGGTCGACCTTCTACGTATGCATCAATTATCAAAACTCTTCTTGATCGAGAATATGTGACTAAGGAAAGCAAAGCGCTCGTGCCAACAGATACTGGAGATGTTGTTTCCAGTTTTTTGGAAGACAATTTTGAAACATATATTGGAGATACATTTACTGCCGAAATGGAAGACAAGCTCGACAGTATCGCAGAGGGTAAAACAGAATACAAAAAATTCTTCAAGGACTTTTATACGGTCTTCAAAAAAGAAGTTGATTCAAAAGAAAAACTCGACAAGGCTACAACTCTCGGTAAAAGTGACGAATTCAAATGTCCAAAATGTAACGCTGGAATGGATATCAAACTTGGACGCGGAGGCAAATTCCTTTCATGCGAAACATATCCCGAATGTGACGGTGCACTTACGATCGACGGAGTCGAAATCAAAAAAGACGAACCTATTGGAACAGATCCAGAAACAGGTTCATTCATCTACATGCTCACAGGAAGATTCGGTCCGTATGTCCAAGTTGGAGAAAAGACAAAAGAAAATAAAAAACCAAAACGAGCATCAGTGCCACGCGACTTCCCTCTCGAAAAATTAACTCTTGCAGACGCACTCAAATTCTTGAGTCTTCCGCGAGTACTTGGAAATCATCCTGATACTAACGAACCTATCTCAGCTAACAACGGACGATTTGGTCCATATGTTGTACACCAGACAGACTTCCGATCTCTCAAAGATATTGATGTGTATGCAGTGACTTTAGAGCAAGCTCTTGATATTTTTAAAGAACCAAAGAAAGTTGGAAGACGAGGTGGGTTTAAGAAGAAGTAAATTTATCTATTAGCACATCATTCCGCACAAAGTACTTGTCATCCCGGATTTATTCCGGGATCTCGTTAATATAATCACAAAACTCCCAATGTCGTCATTCCTGTGTAGACGGGAATCCAGGCCGTTTTACACTTGTGATATCACGAATTATTTGACATATTACATATTAATTGTATTATGTTCTTAAGTTAGTCAGAAGAGTATTCTACTCTTCCCTTTCAAAATCAAATACCTCCTATAAAATATGAATGAGTTGGAAATTGGAAAACTTCTACTTTCGAAACGAGAAGAACTTGGTTTAAAGTCCAATGACATAGCCAGAAAAATTGGATGCAGCCGTACGACTGTGGAGAGATGGGAAAACGGCAGAACAACTATTCCTCGCACAAAAATATCACGAATTGCAGGTGTATATGAAATAGATCTACATGAGCTTGAATTTCTTCTTGGTTTTCGAACCGATGAACCTTCGAAAAACTCTTTGCATGACTTTTCATATTCAAAAACCACAGTCACTGTTGAGGATCTTGAATTCTTAATATCTGTTACAAAAGGTCTCACAACACCGATGAATATTTCGGTTATCTGTGAACTTCTCAAATGCAGAAAACAGCAGTGCTAAGCAATCTCATTAAAGACCTGATCACATTCAAATCGTGACAGGTCTTTTCTTTTTATACAAATTACAAACTAAACCCTTTCATCGAATACAGATCTTCTTCATCCTCATCACCATAACTTGGAATATCGAGAGACACCTGCTGATCTGCAAATTTTTCTTCTTCGACTTGTTCGATGATAGGTGCATCTGTTTGTTCTGCGAGAGATTCTTGAATAAGTTCTTGAGGAGTTGGATCTTGATTTGCAATTTGAACAGGAGATTCGACGAGTTGCGAAGGTACAGATTCTTCAGTGGCGATTGCATTCATTAATACTGGAGCAATAACTGGAATTGAAGCAGCCTGTGAAGCAACTGGAGATGCTGAATTATTTTTTTTCAAAAGAAGCGATACGATATTCTGCAAATCTTCTTCGTTGAAAAAATCAATTTGAATTCGTCCTCCCTCTTCCTTCTTGGCTATATTTACTCGAGTTCCGAGAATGGTTCCAATTTCATGTTCGATTTCCATAAGCTGTGCATCTGGCAACAAGTTTGTTTTACGCACGCGTTCTGTCGCAATCTTACGAGAAATCTTTTCAGCGTCACGAACCGTTAACTTTCGAAGCATGATGTCTTTGAACAATACGTGCTGTTCTTCGGGTCGACTTGAAAGCATAAGGAGTGGTCGTGAGTGTCCCTCGGTGATTTTTCCTCGTGACATAGCGTCAAGCATTTCTTCAGGGAGTCCAAGGACACGAATACTGTTTGAAATATATTCTCGACTCTTCCCCACCTTTTTTGCAATTTCACTGTGAGTCATATTGAATTTTTCTGCCAACTGCTTGAAAGCTCGTGCCTTATCGACTGGAGAAATATCTTCACGTTGAAGGTTCTCAATAATAGCCAGTTCGAGTTTGGCTCGATCATCATCTTCTTTAGCACGAATAAGTGCAGGGACTTCTCGAAGTCCTGCAAGCTTAGAAGCTCGAAGTCGGCGCTCTCCTGCAATGAGTTCGTATTCAGTAGCAAGCCCACCGTCCTCTTTGATAATTTCTTTTCGAGTTACAACAAGCGGTTGTAAGATTCCATACATCTTAATTGAATCAGCAAGATCTTGAAGTTTGGCTTGGTCAAATTCTCTTCGTGGTTGAAAAGGGTTCGGTTTGATTTTTTCTACTTCAATAAAAAATATTGCGTTGCTAAAAAAAGCTGATTCGTTTAGGGATTTTGCATCGTCCATTAGGCACATTGTAGCAAAAAAAGCAGTTTCTGTCCTGTGGAATACTCTTATAAAATGGCTTTACTATTGAATAAAAGTGAGTTTTAGTTTAGACTAGCAACACGACTTAAATAACCTTAAGTTTAGATAAAAAAGCCGCTGTGATGGAATTGGTAGACTTGCAGCACTCAAAATGCTGTGCTCGTAAGGGCGTGTCGGTTCGACTCCGACCAGCGGCACATGATACCTTCGTTCGAATTTGCATATATCATAGGTATGGCAATTGGCGATGGAAATATTTCAAATCCAAATAAAAGAGCATATAGACTCAGAGTAACTTGTGACGCTCGTTACCCAGGAATAATCCAAAGAGTCGTTCTTTATTTACAGAAAGTATTTCCTAAAAATAAGGTTTCTTTGGTACCTAAAAAAGGAACTGCTTTCGATGTATCAGTGTACAATAATGAAATTAATAATGTTCTCGGTTGGAAATTAGAATTAGGAAAAAAATATCAACAAACAATAATGATTCCGAATTGGATTAATTCAGACCCTGAATATATTAAGTATTTTATAAAAGGATTATTTGAAGCTGATGGATCTATTTATAAAGACAGAGGATGCACGATGGTAAATTTCGTTTCTTACAATAAAGAAATTATTGACTATATTGAAATCCAAATAAAATTACTTGATTTCAGTTTATCCATTTCAACTCATCAAGAGAAAAATGGGGTTAAATATACACTAAGGATTGCGAAGAATTCACAGAAATTTATTGAGTATTTTAATATTGAGAAAAGTTAGAAAATAAAACACACATCTAACATAGAAGAGTCTAGGTACTCTGTCATTTACTTCACATACTTTTCGTACCGTCCATCTATTTTTGCAAACGCATCAATAGCATTTGCATGATATTTGTAGCCGTATTTTTTGGTAATCTTTGATCCGTCTACAGGTATTGGGTATGAGTAAAATTTCCATAAATGTTTTGATGTAGGGATTTTTCCAAGTGAAATTGTTCGTGCAACAAAAAATCCAAACTGAACCAATCGAGGATGAATCTGAATTGCTTTTTTATTAACGGCTTTGGCCATATCTTTCCCGAGAACAATCGGACCAGGTGGTGCAGCATTAAATACTTCATATTCTGAGGGGATATCAGTAAAAGAAAGTAACCGAACAATGTCAGTAATATCATCTTCATGTACGAATTGCCTGCACCATTTCTCAGTAACAGGAGTAAAGGAAACAAGCGAACTCACAATAGAATGCCAGAAATTTTTTGAATTTTTAAGTTGTCCAGAAAGTGCGGATTGAAGTGTAAATCTGAGCCTCATGAATCTCCCACGTGGACCAGTAATAGAAGCTGGTCGAATTATGAATACTTGAGGAACGTCTTCTTTTTCAGCTTTAGTCTGTTCAAATTTTTGTTTTAGATGTACCTCTGAAATCCTTTTTTCTTCAGCATAAAAATAATCCGATTTGCGAAGTGGATCTTCTTCTCTAAAAAAATAATCAATTTTATTTTGAAGCGTTGCACCATACGATGCTACCGTAGAAAAATATAGGAGTTTTTGTACAAAACCATATTTGAAGACAAAATCAAAAACATTATCACTTCCTGTGATGTTCATTTTGTAATGCAATGCTTTATCTTTGAGTTGTCTGATCTGCCACGCGGTGTGGATTACAACTTCAGGTTGATACGATGCAACTTTTTCTTGCCACGTATTGTCACCCATATTCGCCTGAATGAATACGAGTTTTGGATTATTCTTAGTGAGACTTGAAGGGGGTATGAGATCGATTCCTACGATTGTTTTAATATCTTCACGAGCTGAAAATTGATCTACGAGCATTTCCCCAACATATCCTGAGGAACCTGTAATGCAAATTATTTTTTCATTTTTCATATCAAAAGATTATACCACAAGGGCACTTCTTATTTCTATAGTCGTTTCACTCCTAAGAAATAAAGTCGAACATTAGGTTTACCATATTCATATTCCCTATCTCCCACCCCTTATCAGTAAGGCTTTAACTGTTTTCAGTATTATTTGTATATCGACAATAAGTGATCTGTTTTTAATGTAATACAAATCATACGCAAGTCGTTCCTTATTTTCTTCAATAGTATTCGGGATCACATCCTGTTTTGTTTGTGCCCATCCAGAGAGTCCTGGCTTGACCACATATCTCACTGTGTAGTATGGGATTTCTTGTGACAGACGTGCTTCAAGTCCTGTCATATCTGGTCGAGGTCCTACAAGAGATAGATCCCCTTTAAAAATACTCCAGAATTGAGGGAATTCATCAATACTACTTTTGCGTAAAAATTTACCAACTTTTGTAATTTTGTTTTCAGATTCTCCAATCCACACACCATCTTCATTGCGATGCATACTTCTGAATTTATAGATCTTGATTGGTTTGTTATTTTTACCAACACGCACTTGGGAAATAAATATAGATCCTCCGTCTTCAAGTTTTATAGCAAGAATTACCAATGGATAAAGCAGGAGTGTGACACTTCCACCAATCACAGAAACAAAAATATCTATAGTTCTTTTGAGAATGTCATACATAATTTTTTGAGCAACAGAAACATTCTCAATGAACCAACTATATTGAATAAGCGACACAGGCACACGATCAAACACATCTTCATACACTTGATGCAAATCAATAAATTTTATTTCTTCAAGAAGTAGTGCATATAATTTAGGTAAAAACGGTTCTATATTTTTATTCTTCAGATCAAGTACTATTACACATACTTCAGATTCTTCGAGCATGTGTTTTAGTTTGAGTTCAAAATCAGACTCAGAAAAAGTTTTATGACTAATCAGTGAAACAAAAGACAGTGCATAATTCTTGTTCGTATTTACTTCTGTATACAATTGAATAACTTCATCTCCCTCGCCTATCAAAATCGCGTTTTCTTTTTTAACCGTAAAGACTTTTGAAAATACATATACTCGATATGCATATAAAAACAAGAAGGAAATCGCGATAAAAATAATCAGATTGGTTTTGGGCGTAATCGAGAAAAATGGAAGTATATAAAACAAAACCGTAGTCAAAAGACTAGAGATAACATGGGCATTCAAAAGAATTGAAGGTACTTTGTTTCTTAAAATACTCGTGTGCTTTTCATACAACCCAGCAAGATAAAATATAGCAATCCATAATGAAAATACCACCATAAATGGGACAAGATGCTGATACCACAGATCAGCCGACGGCAAATGCTGATAACGAATAAGTAATGTAGTCCAAAGAGACGCGCACAATACGAGAATATCTCCGACCAACAATATAACGGGTTCTTTAGTGTTGATTACTCGCATGTTTAATATGATATGACAGTATCATACAACGAGTGAACAATCAAAAACAAAATGTCTCACATACTATCCATAGAATTTCCCTCAACTTCTAAATATGGTATACCTTATAGATATGAATCTCCCAAAAATAATCGTCGTCTGTGGACCAACTGCAACAGGCAAAAGTGACAAAGCAGTAGAAATTGCACTTGCCCAAAATGGAGAGATTATTTCGGCTGATTCTCGGCAAGTATACAAAGGTCTCGACATTGGATCAGGTAAAATCACTCCTGAAGAAATGAAAGGAGTCACACATCGCCTACTAGATGTTGCAGATCCAAAAGATATTTTTACAGTAGAAGATTTTGTAAGACTTGGTGAAATTGCGATTCAAGATATTCTCGAACGAAACAAGCTTCCGATTATTTGCGGAGGAACAGGATTTTATATCGATGCACTTATATATGGAACACAGTTTCCAGAGGTTGAAGCTAATCCTGAATTACGAAAGGAACTCGAAGTGCTCCCAATAGAAGAATTGCAGACCAGACTTCAAGAACTGGATCCGGAACGATTTTCAACTATTGATATATATAATCCCATACGACTCGTACGAGCAATCGAAATTGCAACTGCACTAGGAAAAGTTCCACCGGTGATCAAACAAAATAAATATGACATCGAATTCGTTTATCTCGACTTCCCTAAAGAGATTCTCACAGAACGAATTTCTAAACGACTGTTAGCCCGCCTCGAACAAGGAATGCTCGAAGAAGCAGAGCGACTACATACAGAAGGTGTACTCTATGAACGGATGAAACAGCTCGGCCTTGAATATCGATATATGGCAATGTGTCTACTTGGAGAAATTACGTATGAAGAAATGGTGGAACAACTAAAGACCAAAATCTGGCAATATGCAAAGAGGCAGAGGGTGTGGTTTAAGAGGTATATAAATAAAGAATAGAGAGTTTTCAATTCCCTCTTTTTCTGTTATAAATACAGGCACTGGGCGATTAGTTAAATGGCATAATTTCGGTTTCCAAAACCGCGGTCGAGGGTTCGATTCCTTCATCGCCCGCAATGACATCCTTATGTGTGACAAATTTTTCAGATAGCATATATGGTAAAGATAATTTAGGTGTTCCATTAACTATTTGAGTATAGGTTGGCAATTCATCAAATACTAATCCAAACAAAGCTTTTAATAAGGTAGAGTTCTTTTGTTTTAAAAGCATTTGTTCAGGGTGTTCCATTAAATATTTTGCAAATTTAATAAAAGCATGAATATCGTTTTCTTTGACCCCTATTTTATTTCTTTGTTCTTGGGCTTCCAATATCTGTCTTTGTATTTCTTCAATCTGTTTTTAAGTTCAATTATTTTCCAATTTTTTTGCGTTCATATTCCCATACAAGAATGGCAAAAATAAAAAGTATAATCGAACTGATTTGATTATAACTTTCAGAAATAATCGTCCCTCCTATTAAAAAGATAAAAAGAAACCAAATAATTGGGTTATCAACGAAGTTTTTTAATTTATTCCAATTCATATGTTTATATTTTATACCTAAAAAATATTAAGTAAATATAAATACCCCAACTCCGAAGAGATGGGGGTATTGTGAGCAGTTTCCTACTTTTATCGACGACGAATGAAACCACCTGCAGTAAACGCAAGCACAGTAAATATCAAAACTGTAGGTTCAGGAATCGGATTGAGCAGAAATGCGCGTTCCTGACCAAGATTATTGATTCCATAGCCGACAATTTGACCAAGGTCATTGATACCATTTGCTTCTCTAAGAATCC
>JAYSRX010000091.1:0-7868 GCA_043720795.1 Minisyncoccota bacterium
CTTAGTGACTTGTGACCAAGTCACTAAGTCTTTAACTTTCTCCTAGACACATCCACTCCCATTTGCTACTTTAAAAAGGAAAGTCCAAAGCTATGATGACCTACAACGAAAATGAAATTAAAAGTATTTTGGAGGGCACAATAATATGGCCTCAAAGTCTCCAATCCATGACTCGCTACCGCCGCACACACGATGATTGCGAAGGTAAGCTGGAACAATGTATTTGTGTAATGTTCGGACCGGATGGGGATGCATATTGTTCCCAAGATGTTGCTAGTTCTGAAGAACTTAACTGGGATGAAAAAAAGATGGATGAAGCAGGAGTTTTATTCCCTAATTCACTTGTTCGATTTCGTACGTACCACGGAGGTGGTCGGAGTGAAAGAGTTCACAATGCTCTCAAGATTTTGGCACTTGCCATCGTTCTCGATAATCAAGATGATCCGAGAGCAAATCCTGATGCTGAATGACTACGCTTAATAATCACCCTTGTGGTGATTTTCTTTTAATTAGCGTTAACTATCTACCATCCCTCTTCATCTCCAAACCCCCACCTCCTTATTTGACACCCCACCCCCCAAAAAAAAAGAGTAGAACTAACCTCAGGAGATAATACTATGCACATTGTACTCATTGAAAGTGACTGTTTCTTAGTCAAGTCTTTACAAAAACTTCTGAGGAAGAAATTCCTTGGAGCATTTATATCTACTTATGAGCAGGCAATGGATTTTATTCTTGATTTTGCAGAAGGAAAACTCAAGAATATGAATCTGCTTCTGTTTGATGATCAAATGGTTTTTTGGCTCCCTTCGGAGGAAAACTTCGAAAAATGGGGGAAAGTGGTTTTTTATAATAGAAAAACTTAACGTATTGACAATGTATATACATAGACTATAATTACATACATCATGGCTAATGTAATTATACGAATAGACGAAAAGCTCAAAAAACAAACAAAGAGCATTCTTGAAAAACAAGGACTTGATATGTCCACTGCAATTAAGATGTTTTTTAGTCAAATTGTAATTGAAAAAGGATTGCCATTCTTACCAACCCATAATCAAGAAATATTAAAAAAACGCTGGGACGCACAAGTTGAGGATGCTATAAAAACTGGCAAAGCATACTCTTCTGTCCAAGAACTTTTTACAGATATCAATTAAAGAGAGTATGTATGAAATTAGGAAAACAAAAGATTTTGAAAAATCATACAAAAATATTCAGAGATCTGGAAAATTAACAAATAGCATACAAAAAGACCTTGAGACTGTAATTATTTTCTTAAAAGAAAATAAAAGTTTACCTGAGAAATTTAAAGGTCACCAACTTAAAGGAAAATTGAAAGAATATCGAGAGTGTCATGTGAGGCCGGACCTACTTTTAATCTATAAGATTTTAGAAAATGAACTACTATTAGTTCTTGTAGATGTTGGCTCACATTCTTATATTTTTAAGTAACTTCTTTCCTTAAACCAAAAAATGAGTATACTGCCCATATGAATACTAAAGTGAATATCCAAATCCTCACACAAACCCCTGACTATATCGTCATCAACAAACCAGCTGGCATCTCGGTCCATGCAAGTGGACAACGAGAAGAATATACAATAGCGGATTGGGTTTTTGAAAATTTTCCTCAGACAGAACTTGTTGGTGAGCCTATTACCATTTCCAATGGAACAACCATTGCGCGCCACGGGATAGTTCATCGACTTGATAAGGATACGACAGGCGTGCTATTGATCGCGCTTACTCAAGAAGGGTATGAATTCTTTAAAAAACAATTTAAAGACAGAACGATTAAAAAATCCTATCGAGCATTTTTGTACGGGAACTTGAAGAATGACCACATTACAATTCAAGAACCAATAGGGAAGCATAAGAAGGATTTTCGTAAGCGAACTACAGCACGTAATTCTCGAGGAGTACTCAAGCCAGCAATTACGTTCTTCCGAATCATTGGACGAGCTCGAGTGGGTATCGAACCAATCATGTTTGTAGAAGCCCAACCCAAAACTGGACGAACGCACCAGATCAGAGTTCATGCACGGTATATGCAACATCCTATCATTGCTGATACATTATATGCCCGGACCAAACCCAAACTCCTGGGATTTCAGCGGTTTGCACTTCATGCGTACACTCTTGAGTTCAAAGACATGGAAGGATTTACTCAAAAAATCGAAGCTCCATATCCGGAAGATTTCCAAAACGCATTGCAAACTTTTGAGCAATTGGAGCAATAAAAGTGCTTTTGAAGCATCTCTTCTTATATATATTGATAAATTTAAATGAGTATGTTACAGTAGCCCTTACTAACGAATAATAATTATGAATACAATAATAACTCCAGTAGATGTGGCCTCACGAAAAAACCTCGATATGCGAACCGGGGATACTGTTCGAGTATGGCAAAAAATCAAGGAAAAAGGAAAAACTCGACTTCAAGCTTTTGAAGGTGTAGTTCTTGCACGAAAACATGGTTCAGAAGCCGGTGCTACTTTTACAGTACGACGAAACACTAATGGTTTTGGAGTAGAAAAAATATTCCCTCTATATTCTCCAGTGATTGATCGAGTAGAAGTTACAAAACGATCAAAGACACGACGAAGCAAGCTGTATTACATGAGAGACAAGGCACTCAAAGAAATCAGTAAACGATTCAAGATGATGTCAGTAAAATTCTCTACTGAAGATCACAAGGAAGATCCTGTACTTGAAGAAGCTATCTCAGAAGAAATTGCAGCTGAAGTCGCTGAGACTACTGAAGAAACAAAATAAAACTCCGAAAAGCCCGCACCTGCGGGCTTTTCTCTTTGATAAAAATATGTATAATCAGGAAGTCTTATCATCAAACCTCATTAGATAAGACGGTGAAAGCAGTGTATATGCGCAAGTGGTGAAATTGGTATACACGCACCCTTGAGGTGGGTGTGCCTTCGGGTGTGGAGGTTCAAGTCCTCTCTTGCGCACAGAAATTTAAGGAACGAAGTGAGACTTATTTTGATTTATCAAAATAGAAATACTCTTGTGGTGCTATAAATTCGTGATGTCGCGACACTTACTCTTTTGGAGCTACCCTAGGACAAAAGAGTTAGTAGAGTCGACCACTGAAAAATAACAGGTCCGACACATTGTGTCGGACCTGTTATTTTTCGCGCAAGAGAGGACTTGCACTACAAGAGTATTTCTATTTTTCTAATTCGTTTCTCCTACCAGAGGATTTCTATTTTGATAAAACAAAATATGTCACTCATAAGAAAAATATGTCAAGTCCATTGTTATTGATTAGTAACTTGTGACCAAGTCCTCTCTATTTGCCAAAACCCCCATTTCCGATAAGATAACAAAAATCAGTTCTATTTTTATGCAAAAATTAAACCTAGACAATCTCTCAAAACTCTTGATCAAAGAGTTGATCGAAAAAGCAAGACAGATAGGTCTCACGAGGGATGATCCTTTTGTTCTCACAATCAGAGAAGAAATCCTCGAAATAACCAAAAGTTATGAGTTAGGCTTCTGGATGAAAGAAAAACTTAGTTTGAAAGACTATGTTCGTGATGTGTATCACAGAGTACATTACGGACTTTTGTTCGCAACCGAAGATTTCACTTTCACCTAGCCTCCAAACGGTCACCACATGTGATCGTTTTCTTTTACCTAGACTTTTCCTCTTAAAATTAGTACTATCTCACTACATGGCGACTATGGTGTAACGGTTAACATAGAGGTTTGTGGAACCTTTGATTCGGGTTCAATTCCCGATAGCCGCCCCACAGAAATTTAAGGAGCGAAGCGACTATAAATTCGTGATGCCGCGACACTTAGACTTTTGGAGCTACCCAGCGACAAAAGGCTTAGTAAAGTCGGCCATATAAATAAAGAAACAGATGCGAGAGCATCTGTCTCTTTATTTATATAAAATTCTAAATTCTTTCTAAAATATTATTTTGACCATCGATAATCAAAAGACTACAATGGTCACATAAAAATCAAAAGCAATGATACATATATGTCACCAGAAATAATAGCTGTAGGACCAAATAAAGGTTTTGAAGATATAAAACATATTGATGAGAATGGTATTGAGTATTGGACAGCTCGAGAACTTTTCCCATTGCTTGGGTACTCTCGTTGGGAGAGTTTTGATGAAGTTATAAAACGCTCAGCAAAATCAGCGTTAAACGCAGGTCAAATTGTAGAAAACCATTTTCAGCAGTTGACGAAAATGGTCGATATAGGGTCTAGTAGTAAGAGGCCTATAAAGGATTGGAAACTTGATAGGTATGCTTGTTATTTGGTTGCTCAAAATGGAGATGCAAAGATACCTCAAATAGCACTTGCACAAACATATTTTGCTATTCAAACAAGAAGGCAGGAGATTTTCGATAATCTTCCTGATGCTGAAAAACGCCTATTCATTAGAGGAGAAGTTTCTAGTCAAAATAAAAAACTTTTTAAATGAAGTTGTTGAAAAAGATATTCCTAATGTAGATAAAAAATATCGAGCTAGTATCAAAAAATCGATAGAAGAAAAACTAACCCTGCATCCAGAGATATTCGGAAAACCATTACGGGTATCGCTTGCTGGATATCGTAAGTTACGAGTCGGTGATTATAGAGTTATTTTCGAAATTTCAAAACATCAAGTTATTATCTGGATGATTGGTCATCGAAAAGATATATATCCAAAAGTAGTTAAAAGATTGAAATAAAAAGTGTTGTAAATCCTACCTACTCTCTTTCACTATAAACTCCATTTCCTCCTCTGTAATAAAACCCTTACTTTTTCTATACTTGAGTGATTCAATAAAATCCTCCCGTGATACTACATTTTTTTCACGTACAACTGCATCTGCAGTATCCAACACATTCTGATAAAAAGCCTCATCTTCCTCAGATACTTCTTGTCCACTTTTCTCTATCCCTTCTCTTAGATTTTCAATAACTGCTTCTATTCTTGTATACACACTTTTTTTATCAAACTCTTCGGGTGCCTGAAATGCTTCTGGATTCATGATGGATTAATTATTGATATGTTTTATTATACCAATAAATAATTAGTTGATATACTATTCTTATATATGGAAACAAAACCTCAATTCGAATCTCCTCAACTTCAAGAAAAAATATCTAATCTCGAACAAGAACTTTCCCTTCTCCGTTCTCAGATTCAAGAAAAGCAAAAGCAAAATCCTGAGACTCCAATTGAACAGCACACTTCCGATGTACTTGCTCATATTTCAAATACTAAAAAAGAAGTGTATCAAGAAGATTTTTTGCATACACCAGAACAAACAGATGCCATCGTACTTTCGCTTACTCCTGAAAAACACGATGATACGATCGCATCCCTTATTGAAATACTGAAAAAACACGGAGTAATACATGCAGTGGATGTAATCGCCAAGCTACAAGATGCACACATCAATGATGATTTCCATCGGTTTATTGTTCAATATATCCAAGCGGGGTATCCTTCATACACCAAAGAAACAGAAGAATCCCTCAGACCTTTTAAACGGGTTCTCTATGAAGTCCTAATACCAAAGAGGGAACAGACACAAGAAAATTCTCAAGAGCATATCCACAAGATGTATGCACTTTTGGCGAGCATTAGATCCTTTGTGGATTATGGTGATGAATATATTACAATCGAAATTACAAATCCTGTAGGAGAAAAACATTTCACTGTGTATATATCTGTGTATGAAAAAACAAAAGACATTTTTGAAAAACAACTCCAGTCAATATTTCCTTCAAGTAAGTTGGTTGTTCAGAAAGATGATTTTAATGTTTTTGTTCCACTTGGATCGCATCAGGTATATTCGGCTGAACTTAAAGAAGTTCCTGCCAAGCTTCTCAAGGTTGCGGATGATTTTAAAACTGATCCACTCGATAGTCTGCTTGGTGTATTTACCAAACTTGAACAAATGGAAGATGCCGCATGTGTACAATTCGTTATCAAGCCAGGTAAAGGATTTTATACAAAAAATTATACAAAGGCTCTTCCAAAAGTTGAAAAAGGAGAGACTCCAGATGAACTCCATTTGCGAGACAAGGTTTCGGACAAGATTATCCATGGAACAAATGTTTTTTTTAGGACATTGATAGATACCGCTGCTTCGCTTCAGTCCTCAGAAAAAAATAATTCTGATGAAGTAAAAATAGATCAATTTTTATTGGAAGGTTTGAAACAGAAGATTAAACACGAAATTTATTCGGTAAACATACGAATCATTGCTTCAAGTATTGCCGAATCTCGCGCTCGTGCCATTGCGTCAGAACTCAAATCTTCGTTTGATCAATTTGCGGAGCCGACAGGGAACCGACTAGTATGGCATGAACATACACGAGATATTAAAAAAGTATTGCAAAAGTTCATTTACCGGCAATTTGATATTGATTATGAAATGCCACTCAATATATTGGAAGTTGCAACATTGATTCATTTTCCAAATGAACACAAGGATACAACTTCGCAATTCAAACGACTCGGTATGACATCTGCTGCTGCACCATATGACATGGAGCACAATAAGGGAGTATTGCTTGGATATAACGAGCATGCAGGACTGACTTCTAATATTGTCATGCAAACAGTAGACCGACTTCGGCACATGTATGTAATTGGACAAACAGGAACAGGTAAGTCTACGTTGCTCAAAGATTTGATTATTCAAGATATTCAAAACGGAGAAGGTGTATGTATGATCGATCCTCATGGTTCGGACATTCAAGAAATTCTTGCCACAATCCCACAACATCGACTCGAAGATGTAATTTATTTTGATCCAAGTTATACAGCTAGACCGATGGGACTCAATATGCTCGAATATGATGTGAGATTCCCTGAGCAAAAAACGTTTGTTGTAAATGAAATGATGTCTATCTTTAACAAATTGTTTGATATGAAGACTGCGGGGGGACCGATGTTTGAACAATATTTCAGAAATGCAACCATGCTTGTGATTGATGACCCGGAGACAGGAAACACACTCCTTGATGTGTCTCGAGTATTATCTGATCAGGAATTTAGAAATCTCAAGTTGTCTCGTTGTAAAAATCCTACAGTCGTACAATTCTGGACCGAGATTGCGGGCAAAGCAGGAGGAGAAGCGTCACTTGCAAATATTGTTCCGTATATCACAAGCAAATTCGATGTATTTTTATCTAATGACATCATGCGACCTGTTATTGCTCAAAAAGAATCAAGTTTTGATTTTAGAAAAATAATGGATGAAAAGAAAATCTTGCTCGTCAATCTTGCAAAAGGAAGATTAGGTGATATTAACTCTAATTTGATCGGTCTTATTATTGTTGGCAAATTATTGATGGCAGCACTTTCTCGAACAGATTCTCTTGGTAAAGATTTTCCTCCGTTCTATTTGTATATTGATGAGTTTCAAAATATTACTACAGATTCTATTTCTTCTATATTGTCCGAAGCACGAAAGTACAAATTAAGTCTCTGTATTGCACACCAATTCATCGCTCAGCTCCAAGATAACATTAGAGACGCGGTGTTTGGAAACGTGGGAAGTATAGCGACATTTCGAGTCGGTGCCGAAGACGCAAAGTTCCTTGAAACACAGTATGCTCCGAGATTTGTGCAAAAAGATATTATGAACATTGAAAACTTTAATTACTATCTCAAAATGCTCAATAATGGTGTTCCTGTCGAACCTTTCAATGTTCACTTGATGCCAAAGCAAGAATTTGATTTGAGTAGAATAGAACAGATCAAACAGCTTTCATTTTTGAAGTATGGAAAGGATAGGGAAGAGATAGAGGGGCAGATTATGGAGGCGATGAGGAAGAAAGGTCCTGTTGTATAAATAATTGAGAAAAAAGGGGGCGGCCTTCGG
>JAYSRX010000092.1:0-7833 GCA_043720795.1 Minisyncoccota bacterium
GTACATACTATCTCCATATGAAACCTCGACACACTGCAGAACAGAGTACTGTATCAGTAAACAAGGCTGTTGCTACTGGTAAGGTTGGATTCGGAGCTCTTAAGGCAAAGATGATTGAAGAGAGACAAAAAGAGGATCTCGCCGCAATGCCGAGTGTAGAGAGTCCACTTAAGGTTGCCGAATCGAGCCATGTAGTTGTCCAGACACCTGCTCCAGTTGCGGTAACACCTGCAAAAGCTCCATTTGTGTGTCCTGTTGATCCGGCTGAGCGAGAACAGTGTGATAGTTGTCAGTAAAGCCATTAGCCATTAGCATCTAGCTGTTAGTTAACAGTTAAATGCTAATGTCAAGATTCTTCGTCGATTACATTATAAGCATTATTTACGTAACTCATACCATTATGCTACTCGGAAAACTCACAGAAGAAGATTTTAATATCTACCCAAGCAAATACCCTTGGGCAAGACAGCTCTATGAACAAGCTGTTGCTAATACATGGTTTCCTCATGAAATTCCTCTCAAAGAAGACCGAGATGATTATGACTTGATGACTGGAGAAGAACAGCATGCTCTCAAATTCATTATGGCATTCTTTAATCCTGGAGAACTCATGGTCAATCGATCTATTGCACTCGGAATCTATCCACATATCAAATCAGCTGAGTGTCATTTGTTCTTGGCAAAGTGGATGTGGGAAGAGGCGAACCACTGTACTTCTTTTGAATATGTACTTGAAACGTTCAACTTTGATCGGGAAGAGACATATGGTATTCACCTCAATCAATCATCCATGATTGCTAAAGAAGAATTTGTAAACGGATACACATCAAAGATGGTATCAAGGGATGTTGATGTTACTACTACAGAAGGTAAAAAAGATTTTATCAAAAATCTTATTGCAACAAATATTGTAACAGAAGGAATTTGGTTCTATTCAGGGTTCATGGTCATTCTTTCTTTCAGACAGCGCAACAAAATGCGAAATTTTGGTTCGATGATCAACTGGGTGCTTCGAGATGAATCGCTTCATCTCAAGTTCGGAATGAATCTTATCCTTAATATTCTGGAAGAAAACTCAGAACTTGTAACCGAAGAATTTGCTAGAGAAATTCGAGATATTATTATTGAAGGAGTACGTCTTGAAAACCAATATAACAACGACCTCTTTCCAAACGGAATTCTCGGACTCAATGCAGAATATGTGAATCAATATGTACAGTATGTTGCAGATAGACGACTCGAAGAACTTGGATTCGAAGCATATTTTAATGTTTCAAATCCAGCAAAATGGATGTCTACATCAACTGATGTGCTTGAACTTGTAAACTTTTTCGAACAACAGAATACAAATTACGAAGTGAACAATAAAGCGTAAGGGAGAGCTGTTGGCAAAAAATACAGAAAAGGAAGGGGGCGGCCGAAGGCCGCCCCCTTTTTTTGATACATTAACATACATCCTCACTCTCCTAACACTTATCCCCACACCTCCTCTCTATCTGGAGGGGTTTTTGCGATACTGTCAGGGCATAAAACTGTAAATTGATATGTCATTTCCTTTTCTTAAAAAAACTGCTCTCATCTTTTCCTTCAAACTCACCAATTTTCTTTCTTCAATCCAAAATAGTCTTTGCTAAAGAAGACACTTTTAATCCAGATCAAGACCTCGACACACTGTTTTCTAAAATAGGAGACACAGTATACTACGGAGTCGCAGGTACATGATATGTTTGTTATGTTCAGAAAACTCATCAACGAAGACTTTGCTCATCATATCAATGTGTTGATAGAAATGATGAGACATGACCACAATATTGTAACCGAAAGTCTTACTGGTCGAATCGAACGAGTCGAAAGATTTGTTGGATTGTCTACTGATCTTTAATTCTTGCTATTTGACTTTAGACTATAAAAGATACTTATAAAAAATATGGGGCATATGGTATACTAAAATATTACTAACTAATACATAATGTATGATAGATTTTAATAATAAATATATACAAATGGGCGTAAAGACAGCTGTGATTACAGTTGGGTTACTTGCAGTGTTTTTGCTCTCAAAAACAATTACCGAAATCGTGTCGTGGTCAAAAGACGAAGCATATCCGTCACGGACAATTACTGTTTCGGCTGAAGGAGAAGCTCTTGCAGTTGCAGACATTGCTTCATTTTCATTTGAAGTAAATGAGGAAGGAATTACAAGTGAAGAAGCACAAAAAAAGGCAACTGAAAAAATGAACAAGGCTCTTGCATATCTCAAGGATAATAATGTTGAAGAAAAAGATATCAAGACTGAAAATTATTCAGTTACACCAAAATATTCTAATATTGCACCATGTTACGCATTTGACTGTCCAGCTCCAGAATCCAAAATTGTAGGATACACAGTTAACCAGAGCGTGCGAGTAAAAGTACGAGATACTGACAATGCAGGCAAATTCTTGAGCGAACTCACTACTATGGGAATCAATAACGTATCAGGTCTGACATTTACAATTGACGATGAAGAAGCTCTCTATAACGAAGCACGCAAAGATGCTGTTGAAAAAGCTCAAGTAAAAGCGAAGGCTTTGGCAAAAGATCTTGAAGTGCGTCTCGGAGAAGTAATTTCATTCAGTGAAAATAATGCAATGCCGATGCCATATGCCACAGATGCTTACGGTGGAGAAATGATGAATATGAAAGCAGCTGTAGCACCTCAATTGCCACAAGGTGAAAATAGATATACTTCTCAGGTATATATTACATACGAGTTGAAGTAATTTATCTCTAATTTAAAAACACCGCACACATTTGCGGTGTTTTTGTTTGTATAGAGGCTTAAAAGAACTACTTTTGCGGGAATGACAAGAAGAGATTTCTTTACTCTTTAACCGTAAAAGATTACACTACCTGAATGATAATCTCCGGAAAAGAAATTCAACAAAAACGATTGAATGCCCTCAAACGCAAAGTGAATAAAATGGAACACAAGCCTGTACTTGTAATTATTCAAGTTGGGGAAAATAAAGAATCAAATATATATATAAACCAAAAAATAAAATTCGGAAAACTTATCGGATTGTCTGTTGAATTCTATCAACTCGAACTCACTGTCACTTTGGATTTTATCCAAAAACTTATTTCAGATTTTAATCATGACGATGATATTCAAGGGATTATTGTACAACTTCCATTACCTAAGAATCTCCAAAAATTCCAATTTGAAATCATAGATAGTATTGCACCTGAAAAAGATGTGGACGGGCTTACTTCAACTAATCTCAAAAGACTACTAAGTGATGAGAAGGGAATTGTACCTGCAACTGCAAAAGGAATTCTCACTATGCTTCAAGAATCAAAAATTGAAGTCGCTGGCAAGAATGTGGTGATTGTAGGTCGATCTATATTAGTGGGTCGAAGTCTTTCACAACTACTCTTGAATCAAGATGCGACGGTAACTGTATGCCATTCCAAAACTAAAGATCTTGCATCTATAACTAAAAGAGCAGACATTCTGATAAGTGCAACAGGAATCCCACTACTTATTACAAAGGAACATGTATCCAAAGACCAAGTAGTGATTGATGTAGGAACCACACTAACCAATAATGTGCTTGTTGGAGATGTAGATTTTGATACTGTTTCCAAAAAGGTTGCATATATTACACCAGTTCCGGGCGGAGTTGGACCGATGACGGTGTTGAGTTTGTTTGAGAATTTGGTGGGGTAATGTCATTCCGCATAAAATACCTAGGTCGGAGCTAGGTAGTATTGTGAGGTTCACGGGAATGACGACATGCCAGAGTTTGCAGGGGTGACAAAACTATGTTTGACTAAGTTCTGACATAGTAGTATATTGATTGTATAGAAACCCCTTCGGGGGTTTTAAAAATGACCAAAATATATGAATATTTTTAATTTTTTGAGAGAAGTAAAAGGCGAGATGAAACACATGAACTGGCCTACAAAAAAGCAAACTGTTGCGTACACTATTATGGTGGTCGTGATTTCAATTTTTGTAGCGGTATATGTTGGTGTATTTGATCATCTCTTTAGTCTCGGAATACAACAACTTACAAAATAATTTTTTTGAGTATGTCAAAACAACAACAACCCAATCGGGATCGAAATTGGTACGCTATTCATACATATGCAGGATATGAAAACGCAGTACTTCGAAACCTCAAACAACGGACAGAATCATACGGAATGGAGGACTACATCTTCAATGTGGTTGTTCCTATTGAAAAGAAAATCAAAATCAAAGGAAACAAGCGCGTAGAAGTGGAGGAAAAAGTATATCCTGGATACGTGTTGGTAGATATGATTGTGACTGACGACTCATGGTATGTCGTACGAAACACTCCTCGTGTAACCGGATTCGTAGGAGCGGGAGTATTCCCAGTTCCACTTTCCAAGAAAGAAATCGATGAACTCTTCAGTCGAATGTCTAATGATACTGCAAAGCACGCAGTTGATATCGAAGTCTCTGATGCAATTGTTATTGTAGATGGTCCATTCAAGGATCTTGAAGGTAAAGTTGAGGAAGTAGACAACGAACGAGGAAAAGTAAAGGTATTGGTCTCAATGTTTGGTCGAGAAACTCCTGTAGAACTAGACTTTTTGCAAATTCGAAAGATTTAATACGGCTTGCAAAACCAATAAAATAAGATAATATAACCACACTATGGCTAAAAAAATAACAAAAGTAATCAAACTTATCGCACCTGCAGGTAAGGCAACACCGGCTCCACCCCTTGGACCTGTGCTTGGACAAGCAGGAGTAAACATCGCTGAATTTACACAACGATTCAACGCTGATACACAATCTCGAATGGGAGAACTTGTACCTGTAGTACTTACGGTGTATGAAGACCGAACATTTTCAATGATTTATAAAGTTGCTCCGGCTTCTGACCTTATCAAAAAAGCTGCAGGAATTACATCTGGTTCTGGAACAAACATTACCAAAAAAGCAGGTTCAATCACCAAAGCTCAACTTCAAGAAATTGCTGAACGAAAGATGCCTGACCTCAATGCAAACAGTATCGAAGCAGCGATGAACATTCTTGCTGGAACATGCAGGTCTATGGGAGTTGAAGTTAAGTAATATCAAGACTATTTAAAATGAAAGGCGCGTCGAGAGACGCGCCTTTTGTTTATGTATGACGTGGAATTCTTTTAATCCAGTGCTGAAGCATTATGGGACTAACCTCTCTTCGGGGCTTGTTTCCAAAGAATTTGCAATTTACATGCCAGATTTCTTCTTTCCAATCCATCCATGATACCTTGTGAAAAAGTTCTGAATTTATCGCAGGGAATGATAGAGAGGGGCTGGTAGGGAGATTCATGTCGACTTGTAAAAAGTGAATCTCGGACGCTTTCTCCAAAAGAGTTCCCGGTAATTTGTTATCTCCGATAATCACAACTTCAGAAGTAGATTCTGATGCTGAAGCCAGAGCAATGGCTGAATTATTGCAGAGAAATAATTTTGGTGACTTCTTTAATTCTTCAGTTGTCACGACAGTGACTTTTGAGCAAACACCTAAAAGGAAATCTTGAAACAATTGATCGTGAAAATTTTCACCTCCAATTATGACTGACTGTCCTTTGATGTGTTGTAAAAGAAAATTTTTAAAGATAGCCCAATGTAGCCAAGGGACACATCCACTGGAATCAGTCATTGCATAGCATCGTGTGCCTGAACCGACAAGTATTGTGTTCATGAGTTAATAGGGTGAGCTGTTTAATTAATTTTAAACGGTTTTGGGTAAAGCACAACTGGACGTGGGAGAGGATTGATGTTGGCGAGGGGTATTAAAAAGGGCGCGGCTTTGCCGCGCCCTGTAGGGATTAAGAGTTTATTCAGATCGCTTCACCCATTTTTGGAAACAGATAAGAACTTCACGCATTGTTCCATTTGGGAAATGTACAAGCTCAGTTGTTTCATTAAAGGTTTCAACCGTGAAGTTTTTTGGTATTGGAGGGAAGAAAATATCCCCGGTAACTTCCAAATAGACTTCGGTGTAGTAGATTATGTCGGCACGATCAATCGTAGCCTCATAAATTTGTTGACCACCAATGACAAAGATGTATTTTGGATCACCAACTTCCGCCTTTTCGATCCCGTCATCAATTGAAGATGCGATCCAAACTTCAGGAGGAGCGACATACTCAGTATCTCGGGTGACAACAATATGCTGACGGTTTGAAAGAGGTCTGATTTCTCCATTTTTGCCACGGAATGTCTCAAAAGTTTTTCTGCCGACGACTACAGGATATCCTTCTGTCAGCCGTTTGAAATTTTGCAAATCCTTTTTAATTGTAGGCCAAGGAAGCTTGTTACCATTGCCGATGATACGGGTAGTGGATGCACCTGCTGCGATAAGTATTAATTTTGGTTTCATGTTGATAGGACGTTTGGCTCATTTAAACATATATATTGAAAATCACAAGATTGACCGAGTAAGGGGGTGTGATAGTTTTAGGGAAGAAAGGATCTATGAAAATATTATGAAAATTGCAAATTCTGCACTACTGGCGCCGTACATTCCAGATTACGGTAAGTTAACCGAGTATGTAAATGCTCTACGGGTTTTGGGACAAAAAATCGTTCTCACTCAAGGAACGTGGGACATGTTTCATACCGGTCATATCCGATATCTTGAAGAGGCAAAAAAAGCAGGAGATGTATTGGTTGTTGCTGTTGATTCTGATCGTATGACTCGTGAACGGAAAGGTCTTAACCGACCTTTTGATTCAGAAGAAGAACGGCTCACTGTGCTTCGTGCTCTGCGTTCGGTCGATATTGTGACTTTCAAGGACAACAATGACGACATACTCGATACACTTCGAGCTGTCAGACCTGATGTTTTTGTAATCAGTATGTCCACTGGTCCGGAAATCCAAGATCATATTGAAGAATTCCGAGAATTTGCTAAAGAGGTTTTGAACCTTCCTCCGCAATCTTCCAATTCGACAACAGCAAAGCTTCAAAGGTTGCAAAGTGACGTATTTGGAGAACTTGAAACGAACATACATGAACTCCTGTCTGCGTTCAGGAGAAAAATAAATGGAGAGGAGGACAAATGAAAAAAGCACTCATTCTCTATCTCCCTGTAATCCATCAAGGGTACGTGGAATTTCTTAGGAAGCACAGAGATGCTGAAGTAGTGATTCTGATTGGACGGGCTTGGATCGAGAAATTGGTCACAGCTTTTCCTGACGAAACATCACTTCGTTCACTTGTTCGTGATCCTCGTTGTCTCGATTCGGTTTTGGCCGCTTCACTCACGAGAGAAATTCTTCCTTGTGTTGAAATTTTCAATCTGGATGGAATGCCACATGCCTGGTTCGAAGGATTTGAAACAATAGTTATGCCTGATGAGGATGTATGTAGATTCATTCATGCTTCATACCCTGAAGTATTTGAGGGAAAGGAGATCGTGTATGAATCGACATTCCTTCGGTGGGACATGCCTGCGACTATTGCTAATCGACCAGTTGAAAGCGATTTCCAAATTGCTTTTGATGATCTCGCTATGCTTGGGCTTGAAGGCGTGCACGAACGTGCTTTCGCTGAGGCTTCAAAGAGTCCAGATTGGTGGAGGCAGGTAGGCGGTGTTCTCATCCGAGAGAAACAGATTCTTCTGGCTGGGTTCAATCGGCATTTACCAACCCAGTTTGAGGCATGCTTCAGAGGTGATCCACGATCCAACTTCCAAGCCGGAGAGTTTATCGAATTTTCTTTGGCAATTCATGCTGAAGCGGGTTTGATTAGTAGAGCAGCTTCGGGAGGTATTTGTACAAAAGGTTTGGAAATCTTCACGACGACTTTTCCTTGTCCTGCAT
>JAYSRX010000093.1:0-7778 GCA_043720795.1 Minisyncoccota bacterium
ATGTTATAGTATTTGAATCTCTTAGGTCCGATACGCTCTCTGGTATTGCTCACATAGCAGTACTCAAATTGGTTGAACGACTCGATCGAAGGGGAATTATTCTCAAAGAAACTTCTGAATTACTTCACTATCTTGTACAAGTCGGAACAAACCCAGTATTTGGAGCGCGAGAAATCAATAGAGTCATCACAAAAGAACTCGAATCAAAAATTGCTCAAGCATTAGTCTTGGGAGATCTCTTCGAAGGTGATACAATAGCCTTTACTGTTTCGAATGGTCAAATTGAAATTCAAAAATACTCATGATGAAAAAGATTATCTCAACTTTTATTTTCCTTATCGCTATTCTAGCAGGTATGGGCGTAGGCTACGGCACAACTCGTGCGTTTGATGTTACATACAAGACTGTAGTTGCGTATGCTGGAGAAATAAAAACAAGCCTCACTATTGAACGGCCAATTGCACTAATTGCACAAGGCGGACCAGATGCTCAAGCTGTAATTGAAAGTGATTTTAATAAAGAACCAGTAAAAGACGCAGGGGTTTTTGAAATTAGCGACGTAAAAAATATTTCAAAAATTACATCTACAAGTTATCTTGTTGCTGACCTTGAAACGGGTAAAGTTTTAGTATCCAAAAATATTAATCAACAACTCTCAATTGCCTCTGTTACAAAACTAATGACTGCAATTGTTGCTGACGAGACACTGGGTCTCGACACCAAGACTACTGTTACTGCCAGTGCTATTGATACGTATGGCACACAAGGTGAATTAAAAAAAGGAGAGACATACACTGTACTTGAAATGTTTTATCCGCTTCTTCTTGAATCAAGTAATGATGCTGCTGAAGCACTTGCATATACCAAGAATCGAACTCAATTTATCGGAGACATGAATGGCAAGGCAAAATCTATCGGACTTCTTAATACTACATACGAAGATGCAAGTGGGCTTTCTCCAAATAACAAGTCAACTGTAACGGACCTCTTCCGACTTGCTCAATATATTTCAAAATACCGAGAATACATTTTTGAAATCTCCACCGAAGACAAAAAGAATCTAGGTAAAAAATCATGGAACAGTAACTCACGATTCAGAAGTGATTCTACATATGTAGGAGGGAAGAATGGATATACAGACGAAGCTCTCAAAACTCAAGTCGTACTTTTTGATGAGTCATTTGAAACAGGTAATCGAACAATCGCATATATCGTGCTTCGAAGTACCGATGTTGGATCTGATATCAAAATGCTCCGAGACTATGTACACAAGAATGTAGAGTACAAGTAAGACTCCTCTTACTTTTCAAATGAATATTGTGTGATACTCTGCCTATATGAATTTATTTTCTTTGTTTAAAAAAGAAAAAACAGTAATGGGATTTTGGGGAACACTCCAGAAGCCTTTTATTGTACTTGCTCCAATGGCAGATGTGACAGATGTTTCCTTTCGTCAGATGTTTGCAAAATATGGCAAGCCGGATGTAACCTGGACCGAATTCGTGGCAGCAGATGGATTGATTAGGTCTCCAAAAGATAATCCAGATGATACAGGGCTTTCAAGCAATGCAAAGTTGTGGAAGGATCTTTTATATTTTGAAAATGAACGACCTGTTGTCGCACAACTTTTTAGTGGAAATCCAGAATACATGGAACAGGCTTCGTATGAAGTGACTCTCGCAGGTTTTGATGGAATCGATATCAATATGGGATGTCCAGACAAGGCAATTCAGAGACAAAAAGCAGGAGCATTTCTCATCAAAGATCCAAAACGCGCAACAGCAATTATTAACGCAGTCAAAAAGGGAATTGTACGAGCCTGTACAGAACTTAAAAAAGATCCGATTCCTGTCTCAGTCAAAACTCGTCTCGGATTCAATGAAGACACGATGGAACAATGGGTAGCGCATATTCTCAAAGCACAACCAGCAGTACTGACACTTCACGCACGAACTCGCAAAGAAATGTCCAAAGTTCCTGCCAGATGGAATCGAATCAAAGATGCCGTTGCAGTGCGCGATTCTCTCAAATCCGAAACTCTTATTTTTGGAAATGGTGACGTGCTTGATCTTGCGGATGCTCATGCAAAAATTAAAGAAACCGGATGTGATGGGGTTATGGTAGGGCGTGGGATTTTTGGGAATCCATGGTTCTTTGATGAAACAACTTCTGGTGGCAAAACAGTAACGACCAAGCAAAAACTCCAGGCTCTTGTTGAACATACATATCTTTTTGAAAAGCATCTTGCTCACAAGAATTTTAGTATTATGAAAAAACACTACAAGGCATATGCTAATGGATTTGATGGTGCCAAAGAGTTGCGCAATGATCTCATGGAAGCCAAGAATGGAAGGGAAGTGGAGGTGGTGGTAGAAACTTTTCTTAAGGAATCAAATTAGCACGTCATTCCCGCGAAGGCGGGAATCCAGTCCGTATTAGAATAGTTATTACAAAAGTTGTGTAACGAAGAGTGAGTACTGTTCTCTGAAAGTGATTATATAACGCATGCGATCCTGGATCCCCTCCTTCGCGGGAATGACAACATCGGGAGTGTTGTCAAAAAAGATCAGCTGCATTTCCAAGGTCTTTTTTAAAAAGCTTGACAATTTTGTATAATATGATACACTATTCTTGTACCTGATCTTCATAGATTTTTCATTTCTTCACACGAAAACAATTTCAACGAATCGTTCGATAGGGACTCTCCCCAAAAACATGCAATCCCCCCCTATATGCATGTATAGTGATGCCCATCGATACGATTCGTTGACCCCAAGCGGACACAGCCTTAGTCGAACTTTTGAAGTTCCTACAGTTTTCTCACCTCATTCATTACTCCCCCGATGAACATATGGATGATGCTGTGTCCGCTAAACTTTCCCATGTGTTGTTGGTAAAATGGTGTCTCTTGACATCCGCCCCAGGTATTCGATACGTCGATGCCTGGGGTTTTTCTTTTGTTGGATAAAATAAAAGAAGTGAATTTTGACAAAAGTTATTTTGAGCGTAGTATGTTTTCTAGGGCCTTAAGGGGGCCATTGCAAAATGCGACCGCGTGTGCGAGTTCTGGTCCCTCGGAAGACCAAACCCATACGAACTCAATATGCGCGGTCGCTCGCTCTTTCTTTCCAAAATTCCGAGTCGGAATCCAATTAGTTGGGTGTCATTTCGACTCTTGTCCGGTATACATAAGCATACATATCACTTAAACCGTTTCATCCTCTCGTAGAATTCAGTCGAGATTCGAGAATGAAGCGGTTTTTCTTTTTGTGTAAAATTGACATAATGAAACACTTTTTGTAGTATGTAAAGAGATATGAGTACGAATATATTGGAAAGCAGATCAAGTGCGCTTAGTCTAGAATCAATGATGATTCATATTGAACGGCAAGGTGAAGGAATCGACACTCATCGGATTTGTACGTTTGATCAAGCAGATAAAACAATTCAGCTACGAAGACATTTGTTTGATAGAAAAAGTAACGAGCAATCGATTGCTTTGAGTCATCGACTTGTTTCTTGGAGCGAGCCTTGGATTTCTGAGGTGAGATTCGTTACCGATCATCATTTGCAACAATCCGCGTCTCGGTGTTTCATCTGCATAAATAGAGTGGAGTTGTATACAACGATGTTTTATGCAGAGGGAGCAGATCTCTCATTTGGTCCATTTTTTAGCAGAAGTTCAAAATTGCGTTCTTCGCTACAGAAATATGTCGAATCTCTCTATGACCAAAGATTGAATCTATCGCACGCAGGACAAGGGATTTGGAGGACTATCCAGAATGAAGGTGGACTCACTGCTCTTTTGGATGTTTGGAATGATCTGTACGAAAGTACGATCCAACCTCAAATGCTCTTGACTGATCCTTTTTGCTTCGACTGAAAAACTTTCGAACCCTCCGCGCTCCGACGCCGAGGGTTTTCTTTTAATAATAAAAAGTGCCGCCCAGCTCAGAGAGTGGACGGCACAGTTGTCATAAGTAATCGGAAACCAAGAACCCGTTTTACACTACTCACTATGAGTAAATGAAGGGTTAAGAACGCCTTTCTACATGTATAAGCATATAATTTTATTACTAGATGTCAACTTTTTTATAAACCGTCTACATATGGTCGGCTTTGCTAACTATTTTTTCGCAGGTAGCTCAAAATAGTAAGCGTCAGGGCATCACCGATTTATGGAGCTTCGCTCATTAAATCTCATGTGGTCGACTCTACTAAGTCTTTTGCCCTAGGGTAGCTCCAAAAGACTAATGTGTCAGGGTATCGTGAATTTATAGTCGCTTCACCACAAGGGTACTTCTATTTTGATGAATCAAAATAAGTCGTGCACCTTAAATTCTTATGGTCGACTCTGCTAACTATTTTTTCGCAGGTAGCTCAAAATAGTAAGCGTCGCGACATCATGAATTTATAGTCGCTTTGCTCCTTAAATTCTTATGTTAAACTGAACGCATGTCACAGCATAAGACTCTCTATACCAAATACCGCCCACATGTCTTTAGTGATGTTCTAGGACAAGAGCATGTTACAGATGTACTCAAAGAATCTATTGCACTTGGTAATATCGCTCACGCATATCTCTTTTTTGGATCACGAGGAACAGGGAAGACATCGGTGGCTCGAATAGTAGCTCGAGAAATAGGAACTCATGATGACGATCTCTATGAGATCGATGCTGCTTCTAATACAAGTGTGGATGATATCCGTGCTCTCAACGAAGCTGTGCACATCATGCCGTTCAAGTCTCCGTATAAAGTGTATATCTTGGATGAAGTACACATGCTTTCAAAGTCTGCTTTTAATGCACTACTTAAGACACTCGAAGAACCGCCTAAGCATGTGATCTTTGTACTGGCGACAACAGAGGTACACAAAGTTCCTGATACGATTATTTCGAGATGCGAAGTGTATACGTTCCGTAAGCCGACACAATCACTACTTAAAGATATGGTTTTAAAGACTGCCAAGGCAGAGGGTGTGTCACTCGAACCTTCTGCAGCAGATCTCATTGCACTTCTGGGAGACGGATCTTTTCGAGATACGCATGGAACATTGCAAAAAGTTATGCATGCTTCTGGTGATTCTAAAATTACGGTGGAGGAAGTAGAAAAAGTTACGGGTGCACCGAAGGCACAATTGGTGAATGATGTCATTGAGTCAATTGCTCAAAAAGATCTCGAAAAAGGACTTGAAGCAGTGGCGCAAGCAACCAAGCAAAATATTGACATGGGCATATTTACTTCAATGATTCTGAGTAAGGTGCGGGCAATCTTGCTTATGCGATATTCTTCGATAGCAAGCAAGACTATCTCGGACTCAATGACTGAGAGTGATGTGCAGTTCGTAACGGCGCTCGCAACACAACCACAATCTCCAATTAGTTCCCACACACTCAGTACGCTTCTTGATACATACACACTGATTGGCAAGGCATATGCTCCTCATATCCCGCTTGAGATTGCATTATTTGATTTAGTAAAGTAAACTCGTTCAACTTGTGAAGAAACTCATTATATCAGTTCTGTGTGGATGTTTGACTGGAGGTCTTTTGGCCTGGTCTTTTATGTTGCTTGTTCCCAAACTCCCCGATTTTTTTGAAAAAGTATTTTTTACTCCTGTTGCTAATACTCAAAGTGCGATTGCACAAAATATTCAAGATATTTTTCATCCTACAACCGACCAATATATTATCGAAGCGGTAGACAAGGCGATTCCACAGGATGTAAAAGTTGTGTATGCAGACTTGGGAGCCATGAACATTTTTTTATATGAAAACGGAACACAAGTGGGAGAATTCCCGATTCAATCCGTAGGACGAGAAGGAACAGCATGGCAGACACCACTTGGCAAATTTGACATGAGCTACAAGAAAGAAAATCACTTTTCTTCAATCGGACATGTGTACATGCCGTACTCGATGCATTTTTTTGGGAACTATTTTATCCATGGTTGGCCGTATTATCCAGATGGAACTCCTGTTGCTAAGGGATATTCAGGTGGATGTATCAGACTCAATACTCCGGACTCTGAAGAGATATTCAAATTTGTAGATAAAAAGACACAGTTGATCGTTACGACATCTGCAGACAAGATTATTAAACAGACCCAATTAGAATATGGAATCAAGACCCAAGCACCTCAGCTCGAATCTAACTTTCTTGTTGTAGATCTTGATACAGGAGAAGTTGTTGCAACTCACAATGGAAAAGAAAAAATCGCAATCGGTTCTTTTGCAAAACTGATGACCGCACTTATTTCTCTTGAATCATTGAACCAATATCAAGAAACAGTACTCAGACAAGACATTGTCAAAATTGCAGATGTGCTCTATGCGCTACTACTTGGTGATGATAATGATGCTGGTACACTTCTGTATGAACACAAGAACAAGAATCAATATCTCTTAGATATGAATGTCCGTGCAAAATCTCTTGGGATGACGTCAACTACATATGCAGATGCAAATGGGATATCTGTAAATACAGTTTCTACTCTCGAAGATTCATTCAAACTTCTCCAGTACATGAATCTCTACAAACCGTTCATGCTCAAAGTACTCTCGCTCGATGAATATGAAATTGCAGGGATCACCTATCCTGCACTCCACCCACTACGAGATGAAGCAGGATTCGTGGCTGGATTTCCTCATGGTGAAAACAAGGAACTGCTCACACTCTTCTCAGTCGATATTCATACTATGGATTCTGATCAGGCACACAAAAAAACATTTGCATTTTTTGTCCAAGATAGTGAACACGCAGATGAGGATACTCGAGAACTATATGAGTGGGTGAAGGAGGATGTTGTACTGACTAAGAAGTAGTTGGCAAAATAAAAAGCGAGATGGAAGCATCTCGCTTTTTTGAATGAGTTAGGAAGAGTGTGAGAGGCACCGTTGAGGAACTGTGTATCCACGGCTACTTAGGAGTTTTGGATTGCCAAGAATCCAACCATCCAGCAAGAGTGATGGAACCAAAGTCTCGAATTCGTGCGGGTCGATATTAAGGACTGCACCTGCATGAAGAATATCGTCTTCTCTGGTTTCGCCATCTATGGAATAGAATCTGAGGATGGTCCAATAGTGCTCGTCGACGTATAGTACTTTTCTTTCAAACAGTACGACAATTTCATGGGGGAGAAGAGTTGCTTCAAAAGTGTTGGTCAGAAGTTCCACTGATCCGTGAGTACCTTCTTGAACGTGGCTCAGATACGTGAGATGAACTGTGAGTTTCATAGAGGGATAGGGGTTTCTTGTTCAGTATAGGATTCTGCGTATGAAAGTCAACAGGATGAGGAATTAAGGGTGTCCAGTTCATGTGATTGAAAAAATTGAGAAATCTGTTATAAATAGAGTCACTCCGTGTGAATATATGGAGATATTGTGTCGATCCGTTTACTATATTGCCCGATCGTCTAATGGTAGGACTGCGGTTTTTGGTACCGTCTATCGAGGTTCGAGTCCTTGTCGGGCAGCACTGTCGACAATTGAGGGTCATTTTGACCAATTAGCCTTGAATTCATTGTGTTTTCAGAGGTTCTAACCTTAGCCATTTCAACGGTGAGAGCTTTTTTGTTTTGGATAAAGGTTTCAAGGAAAGGGTGTAGGGAAACTTGAACCTTTTTACCTTTTACTGTTAGGTTCGAGCCAAGACAGGACATAATCGCTTTTCGTTGTTCATCAGTGCCGTTTTCAAACCAAGTTGATGCATAGTAGGCGAGATTAAAAGTTTTCTCACTTAATTCCATCCATGACTCCAGTTCTTTTGACGAGCTTG
>JAYSRX010000094.1:0-2734 GCA_043720795.1 Minisyncoccota bacterium
TTGCTCCTATAATATTATTGTACTCAATCGGATACCGACTTGATGATGAATACACATTACAAAAAACTGGGGGGATTTTTATACATTCAGATATTGCTAATTCTTCGGTATCTATCGACGGAAGACGGTTGAAAGATACAAATATCTTGTTCAGAAATACATTAATACAGGATCTTACTCCAAACACAGAATATAGAATCGAAGTACAAAAGGAAGGATATCAGAGTTGGATAAAAGAATTATTTGTGTATCCAAGTATTGTTTCAGAAGGTCGTGTTCTACTCCTCCCAAATGAATTTGAGAAAAGAGAAATTTTAAAATACCTAGACAAGGATAAAGTCGCAACATCAACCCCCCCTTCCAAACTTCAAACAAAACCTAATAACACAGAGTATATTGCGTTCGGTGAACTTTTTGCTTCAAGTACAAAAGCTACTTCTACTAAGTCTGCCGCTACTACAAATCCAATCTCTACGACAACTCCTCAGGATCAAAAAAGTGATTTACAAATTTTCTTTGAAGATCTAAATATTTTTGCGTTTGAAAAACTTCCGAATCTTATCGTAGATGGAAAGGAAGTTTCTTGGCTCGAAAAAGGAAATATCAATCTGTATTGGACTGATGATCTGATTTCAATTCCATATTATTATTGTGGTGGAGAAGAACGTGCGTGTGTAAAAAATATTACCCTTGATTGGAAAGATGAAATCAAGCGTTTTGAGTATCTTCCTGGAAGAAGTGATGTGTGGATGATACTTACCTCGCATGGGATTTATGCTGTAGAAGTTGATGGTAGAACAGAGAGAAATATCCAAACTATTTATGTGGCTGAAAATCTAGACTTCCGACTCACTCAAACAGACCGTCTTATTATCAAGGAAGGTTCAAGATTTTTTGAAATTAAACTATAGACATTCTAAAGTCTATAGTTGGCACAGTCCTGTTTTTACATTAGAATAACCTCTAAGACCATATGAATACTCAAGAGCCACAAAAAGGTCATATACACCCAAGTACTGCCATGATTGGCGAAATAGTAACTATCTTCAAACAGATGGGGGTTATTGTTGTTGATGGGCCCGAAATGGAGGATGAATGGCACAACTTTGATGCACTCAATTTTCCTCAAAATCATCCTGCTCGTGACATGCAAGACACATTCTTTTTGGGAGGAGATAAACTTCTGCGGACGCATACTTCAAACGTGCAAATTAGACATATGGAAAATCACAAACCACCGTTTGCTATTGTTGCACCAGGGAAAGTGTTTCGTAACGAAGCAACAGACAGGACACATGAAGCACAATTTTTTCAATTCGAAGCATTGATTGTTGATAAAAATATTAGTGTAGCTAATCTTAGATTTTATCTCGAAACATTTCTCAAAAATATATTCGGAGACGATACTGTTATTAGACTTCGACCAAGCTTTTTCCCGTTCGTTGAGCCAGGATTCGAAGTCGATATGCAATGTGGTGTATGTAAGGGGGCAGGGTGTCCAACGTGCAAACATGCAGGATGGATTGAAATTCTTGGAGCAGGACTTGTGCACCCTAATGTATTAAACTCTGTTGGTATTGATCATAGAGAATGGTCAGGTCTTGCTTTTGGGATAGGTGTGGATCGACTTGTAATGATGAAAACACAACTGGATGACATTCGGAATTTATATACTGGGGATTTGCGAGTAATCAAACAATTTTAATATGAAAATTTCCTACAACTGGCTTCAAGAATATTTTGAAAAAGAATTACCAAATCCAAAAGACTTGGCTGACTTGTTAAATATCCGTGCGTTTGAAATTGAAGAAGTAGAAGAAAAAGACGGAGATAGTATTTTTGAAATAAAAATAACACCTGATCGAGCATCTGACTGTCTCAGTCATGATGGAATTGCACGAGAAGTCGCACTGCATACGGAGCAACCTTTGGTACAAAAAGAGATTCCCGATATTGCGCCAGAATTCTCTACTTCATATGAAGTAGAAGTTAAAGAAAAATCAGCTATTCGGTATATGTCTCGAGAAATTCGAAATGTTGTTGTCAAAGAATCTCCTCTTGAACTGAAGATAAAACTTGAAGCAATCGGACAGCGATCAATCAATACTATTGTCGATATTACCAATCTTGTGATGTTTGAAATCGGACAGCCTATGCATGCATTTGATACGGACAAGATTACCGGTACTCAAATCATAATTGGTACTCCAAAACAATCACAAATTATTACTCTTGATAACAAAGAGATCGAACTTACTCCGGAAAATATTACGGTTCAGGATACAGTAAGTAATCTTGCAATTGCAGGAGTGAAAGGAGGTAAAAAAGCAGAGGTGAGTATGACTACTGTAAATATTATTCTTGAGTCCGCAAACTTTTTTTCTGCACAAGTACGAAAGACTTCCAAAAAAACAGGAATTCAAAACGATTCTTCAAAACGATTTGAAAATGGAATCACTCCCAAGTTTGCCGAGAAGGGAATTAAGCTTGCTTCTCACTATATTCAAAAATACGCATCATCAGATGCGACTCAATTTTCAAATATTATCGATGTGTACCCACGACCTCAAACACGACCTTACATAGTTGGTCTGTATCTCCCAAATGTTTCCAGAAAACTTGGAATTGAGATATCAGAGGATCAGATTGTAAAACTTGTACCGCATGTTGGATTTCGAAAAGTTTTTTCTGTACAAGAAATCGAACCTCATGTTCAAGCTGTTTTAAACACACC
>JAYSRX010000095.1:0-2733 GCA_043720795.1 Minisyncoccota bacterium
TTCTTATTCAGATCATTGAAAACAATCAGCAGGCTGACGGAAGTATTGTAATTCCAGAAGTACTTCGGTCATACATGGGTGGTATTGAAAAAATCGTAAAGAAATAATATGTCTAGTCAAAGATATGTATCCGACACTCTGAAACAAAAAAAGAAACACGTTCGAACAATCAAAGCGTCCTTACTATTTTTTGCAGTACTTTTATTAATTGTGGGTTTTATTTTTCTTCTTCGCGCTCCTGTGATTCAGATTCAAGATATAAAAATAAACGGTAATATATTTGTCCCTGTACAAGAGATTCAGGATAAAACAAATACTGTGCTTGATTCGAACATTATTGGAATTATTCCAAAACGGAATATTTTTCTATTTTCTGCACGAGAAGTTGAATTAAAACTGAAGGAAAATCCAGCGATAGTTTCAGTGGAGATAAAAAAAGATTTTTTCAATACGATACTTATTGAGATTGTAGAACAGGAAAAAGAAATGGTGTACTGTACTTCGATTGAACGAGGCGAATGCTATTACATAAACAAGACCGGTTTTCTATATGCTAAGATTTCAGATTTTATTATTCCTGAACAGGAAGTGATTATCTATTCGGAGCAAGGAATCAAAAAGATAGAGGATACAATCTTGGAAAAAGAACTGTATACAGATGTTGTGAGCTTTATCAAGAGTTCGGCTCGGTATGATATTCGAATCGGAGAAGTGTTCATAAAATCAGATGGATTAATCGAATTCGTAACTCGGGACAATGTGCGAATTATTACATCTATCTATGATGATTTTGCAAAAGATTTCAATAACCTCGTTGTATTGTTTGAAAAACAAGTATTGATTAAAGATCAGCTTTTGAAAGTCGAATATATCGACCTTCGATTTGGGAATAAAGTCTTCTATAAAAATAAGACTAACTGATATACTAATGCTATATGAAGTTTTTCATGATAGCACCATACTATTTATATTGGCATTATACTCGTGGTATCACTGAGCTTTCAAAAAACCTTCTCAACTTCCTTATTTTCGAACTCAATTTCTTTTCAGTAAAAGATCTTTTGCTTACGCTGTTTGCTCCGTTTCAGAGATTGCGAGAAAGTTATGGTAACAGTATCGTTGATTTTGAAAGTATTGCATCCGCTTTTGTTGTAAATACACTGATGCGAATCATTGGTTTTATCGTGCGAAGCGTTATTTTGATCGTAGCTTTTATTGTGCTTCTTATTTCAACTTTGCTTGTTCCTGTACTTTTGATCCTTTGGCTTGTACTGCCATTTCTACTGCTTGTATTTTTGACTGGATCTGTGTGGGCATATCTAAAATACAAACCATAATTCATGAACTACTACAAATTACAAGAATACAGAAAAGAAATTTATCCAGCCATCATTCTTGATGAAATTATTTCCCATGGATTCAGGAGGCTGTTCAGAAAAATACTTCTCTTTTTGGTATTGGTAAGTTTGATCACGCTTTTGTATCCGTTTGATATGTTTACAAATAATTTATACCTTCTTCGAGCTGTCTTTATGCTCCTTGGGTGCATGTATTCGATTCTGGTTTTACTCGAAGCAATGTATCGATCCTGTTATTTTCAAAATAACAAAGTGGATATTCGTGTATTGCGTATTTTGAATACTTCTCAAAAGAGTGCAGATCTCACTACTTTATTTTTGAATCACGAGCTTGGTCAGTATGTGATGTATCGACTTGGATATACTCAAGCTGAAATCACTACATTTTTAAAAACAAAAAAAGATATCGTGACCAAGCAAGAATTTGAAATTATCGAGAATGATGACAAAGAAGTTTCATTTGCTGAATTTGGATTTTCTCTGGTACATTTTGATTCTGACCTTTCACAACTTTTTAGAAAAAAAGGAATCACTGTTGCAGACTTTAAACAAACACTCGAATGGGTTTCACGGATGGACCAAACAATCAAAGAAACAGAAAGGTGGTGGACACTTGATAACCTACTGCGAATTCCTAGTGTTGGAAAAAGTCTTGCCTTCGGACAGGTGTATCATCTCGAACGTTTTGGACATAATATTGTTCGAGACACGGCATATATACAACTAGGAGAAAAATGGAGGACATACAAATCCTCTGTGCGCAAAATAGAAGCTGTGCTTGTCAAGCAAACCGGAGGAAATATCTTGCTCACTGCGCACGAAGCGTATCTCACTCTCGATGCGATTGCTTCTCTTGGTAAAGAGATCGGGCAAGGAACTGTGCTTTCAAGCTTGGAGAACAAGCGAATATATGTACTCGATGTGAATATGCTCATTTCTACCTATTCCGAAAAAACTGAATTCGAATCAATGTTCCAGACTGTACTTACACAAGCTTCATATGCAGGAAATGTGATTCTTGTAATTCCTAACTTTGCGGATTTTGTCCAGAATACTCATTCACTCGGTGTTGATGTTAAAGATATTATTCGTGAAGCACTTCAATCCACTCGATTGCAAATTATTGCAACATCCAACGAGCGATCATTTCATGAGGTCCTTGAAACAGATCTTGATCTCATGACTCAATTTGAAAAAATACGTCTGGATGAATTCGATGCGTATCAAGCAATTTCAATTCTCCAGCAGGAAGTTCTGTATACTGAAAGTCGCGAAGGAGTATTTTTTACCTACCAAGCCGTGAAAAGAATTGTAGAAAGTGCCGACAGGTATTTTGCTGAGACTTCACTACTTGATAAAAGTATTGATATCTTGA
>JAYSRX010000096.1:0-2682 GCA_043720795.1 Minisyncoccota bacterium
ATCGTAATCCCTGCAAGAACAAGAAACAGCATATTGAAAGAAACAATATTCAAAAAGACAGTACCAAGTATTGCACCGAGGATATATGCGGCTGGATTGAGAATTCTGAATACACTGATCACATTGATATCTCCGCCATCTATCCTCTTGAAGAGGTGTGTCTCTGTCATTATCTCGACCATACTTGCCCCGACTCGAGTTATGAAGAGAACCGCAATCCATACTGAAATGTTTGAGCTTTCGATAAAGCTCAGTGCCCCAGTTGCGAGAGTAAGGACGATAAATCCGATTGTCATCATTTCTTTTTCTCCAAAATATTTGTCGGCCAGTTTGCCTGCTATGCCTTGTATAAGTACAAAAGGAATTAGTGCGATTGAAATGATAAGAGTTACTTCCGACAGAGAAAAATTCATTTCTTGATAGAGAAAGAGCGGAAGATATATAACCATCCACCCATAGAAGAACTGAAGGACAAAGTCTGCCATAAGTGTCGAATACACATCTGCATCCTTTTTAATTTTCTTGAATCCAGTGACTATCTTTATTTGGTCATATGGATCATCTTCGAATTTTCTAAATAGTTCATTGGCAAGAATCATGATAGGAAACATGAGGATAAAAATAAAAAGATATACATTTTTAAAATCATCATTACTGAGAAGGAGACTAGATATGAACGGACCTATTATGAAGGAAGCATTAATTGCAGTTAAATATACTCCACGGATTCTTCCTGTGTGATCATCCTTTGTGTGTTTTTCAAGGAATATATCAAGACAAATAAAAGAAACTCCATATGCTATGAACATTGTAACGAGAGAAACAAACACAGTGAACGCAGATTGAGCAAATAGAAGGAGAGCCAGGGCACACGTTTCAATAACGAGAGTAGAGATGAATACTTTGTAATTGCCGAATTTTCTGAGTTTGTCTCGTAATCCGAGAATGACACAGATAGTTGCAATAGCTCCAAAGATATATACAAACCCTACATATTCGGTTTTGAAAAACTGACTGAGAAAGTTGGCATTGATGTATGTTGCAGGAGTAATATGCAGAGTGAACAAAATAATAAACGCAAAAAAGGTCCACTTTGTTTTTTTATCTTTGAACATTGTGTTTATTGTATCAAACAGAGTGAAAGTAGAGAAATAAAAAACGCACAGGATATTCCGATCGAATCATTCTGCAGGACTTTTCAAAACACGAAATAACTAAAATAAAAAATGACAGGGGACCCGCCGATTACGGCACCCAGCTGTCATTTTTTATTTTAGTTATTTCGTGTTTTGTTTGTCTGAAGCCGATGAGAGAGGAATATCCTGTGCGTTCTCTATCTTTACTTATACCCCTAAGATCACTGGAATTACCAATGGTTCCTTTGCAGTTTGTTGGAAGAGATACTTTGAAACTTCATCAGCTACGATTTTCTTGAGATATTCGAAGTCAATTTGTGATTTTCCTTGAATATTCTTTTCGATAAGTCGTTTGATGATGTTTCGTGCTTCTTGGAGAAGGTCTTGAGATTCTCGTAAGTATACGAATCCTCGTGAGATGATGTCTGGAGATTTTTTGAGTCGTCCAGTCTTCGTGTTGATACTTGCAACGATCATGAAGATTCCTGCTTCAGAAAGAAGTTGTCGATCTCGAATTACAACATCCTGAATATCAGAAATTGCAAACCCGTCTACTGTCACAACTTCATTCGGAGCTTTCATTGGAAGTACTTCAATTTTCTTACCGCCATCACTGATTTCAATGATTGAACCGTTGTCAGGAACAATCACATTGTCTGCGGGAGTTCCAAGTGACATAGATAAGTCGGCATGCTGTCGAAGCATGTAGTGGTTACCGTGAAGAGGAATGAAGAATCGATATTTGATATGTTGGTGAATCCAGCTTAACTCTTCTCGGTTACCGTGTCCTGATGCATGAACATCCGAATCAAGATAGGTGATGATTTTGGCTTCTGATCGATATAGTCTATCTTTGAGTCGTGTAACTGAAGAATGATTAGTTGGAATGATAGATGATGACAAGAGCACTGTATCTCCCTTTCGAAGAGTAATATATTTGTGAGACTTGTTTACAATACGCATAAGAGCGGCAAATTCTTCTCCTTGAGAACCTGTCACAAGCATTACAAGTTTGTCTGGTGCATAGTTTTGCATGTCAGTAATTGGAATAATTACATTCTCTACTTTGACCAATTTGAGATATTTGAGAATATCTACGTTTGATTTCATACTCCGTCCTTCAATTACGAGTTTCTTTCCGTATTTTTCACATGCATTGATGATTGCAAGGATTCGTTCTACCTGTGATGCAAATGTTCCAATCACAAGTCTCCCATGTGTTTCTTTGATGATTCGATCTATGTTTTCAACTACGACGTTTTCAGAAAGAGACCATCCTGGTTTTTCAACTGATGTCGAGTCCATGGTAAGAAGCAAAGCTTCTTTGCCTGCGAATCTCTTGTACTGTCGTTCTTCTTCTTCTGTCGGAATTCCTTTGATGTTATCTACTCGAACGTCTTCGATAAATACGATGTCACCCATATGTGTGTGGATTACAAGTCCCATTGAGTCTGGAATCGTGTGAGAAATAGGGAATGATTCAACCTTGATATTTTGACTGATCGGAATAGTTTCGTCACCATCAAGAATTACAATGTTGAGTGCA
>JAYSRX010000097.1:0-7508 GCA_043720795.1 Minisyncoccota bacterium
GAACCTACAGTGCTTGAGAAATAGTTTGAGGCGTCGTATCCAAGTCGGAGTTGTTCGGTTGTTGAAAGTACATGGAGTTTTGATGCTGGGGTGGTTGTACCAATGCCGACATTTCCTCCGGCCGTAAATACAAATCCTGGAGTAGCTCCTGGATTTTTAGCGAGTTGTAAAATATCAGCAGTTTGGCTTGAACTGAAACCTGTAAAGAGTGCCGTGGTTGTACCTACCGCTCCCGAAACTATATTTAGACTCGCTAAAGGAGTGGTGGTGCCTATACCAAATCCGGAATTGTTCACTCGAAATCTCTCTATACCACCCGAGGCGAATCCAAGACTGGCCGTAGATCCTATACCGCTTCTAAACATACCTAAATCAGTCGCTGCCCCCCACGAGAATGCTGGAGTGGCAGCGGAACCGGATCCAGCATAGACAGATCCGCCTGCATTAATAGAACCATTACCATAGAAAGTCCCCGAGATATTTATGTTCCATCTAACTGTCCCCGCTGTTGAAAAACCTATTTCATCAGCATTAGCAGTTCGATATATACCCGTGTTTAGGTCACCACTGAATGATAGTGAAGGAGCCGCAGCCGATCCTACTGGTAATTCGATCTGACCTGAACCGATAGTTAGAAGCGAGGTTGGTGTTGTTGTACCAATGCCGACATTTCCTCCATCCAAAACAGTGAGCACTTCTGTTCCCGAATCTTTTAAACTAAAAATACTACCTGTTCCTAGTTGATTGATTGTAAGTGCAGAACTTGTCGCATTTGCTGTCAAAGTTCCGAATACATCACTTCGTAAGTATTGTGTAGAAGTTGCACCACCGAGAGCAAGAGCATTTTTAGCTACAAAGGCAGCTGGCACTGTTCCGAGAATTTTGCGAGGTGACATTTCTGCATCAGCCTCAACTGTCACCCCGAGATACAATGTCTGATCAAAATCCACTGATGACAAAGATGTAGAGCTACCGAGCATAACACTGAACAATCCACTTGTAACTTGGATTTCATTAGCTCCAGAATATGTTTCGGTCCAGACAGGACTTCCTCCAGTAGAAACTGTGTAAAGCTTAAAAACAATCTGGTACGTCCCATCTGCAACAGCAGATCCAGCCGAACCAAGAAGTTTTCCTTGATAGTTCATTTGAGAATTAACAGCGGCTTGGGCTGTCTGTATTTCAAAAGTCCGCAAATTAGCTAATCCTGCACCACTTCCCATCAAAAAACAGAAGGTGCAAACCGCCAAAAAGATTGCAGAAATTTTACTGATTTTTTTAAAAAATTGATGCAACATATAGGATCCCTGTTACCTATAATAATATCATTTTTAGCTATATAAAATAAGCATTAAACGACAACATGTGGGGAAAACAATTGGAATTTATTTTGAGAGTTTTTTCTTGCGACGAATAAGAATAAAAATCCACCAAAAGTTGATGAAGAAAATGACAAAAAGCATTAACAAAATAGAGTGAAGCAGGTCGTTCATCAATAGATCTTTCCAAAAATGAGCTTCTAATTCATTTACAGAAACTTCCGTACTGAAATACCCTAAATATCCTTTTATTTCATCATTATTTCGTACATAGATGATGAAAGGAGAAGTAGGTTCACTGTTTGAAATACCAAATCGTACAATGAATTTTTTTTGATTTTTATCATATTCAAAAACATAATCACGCGCATCATCCGTATTATTTGACTTGAAATAAGAAATGTACAGCTCAGATTTTGGAGTTATTCCATTTTGTGCATCGACGGTTATGACTATTTCCTTTTGATTTTCAACAAAATATGTATTATTCGCCTGAGTCAGTTCGTTATCGTTTTGATAAAAATGAATCTGAGTATTTATAGTACTTTCATCTAGATTTGTAACACTGGCCTGATCATAGATTGGTCCGAAAATCGTAATTGGCTTGCCTATATCGTCAAAAAACTCCTGTTTGGGTTGAAGTATAAAATTATTCCCGACACCAGTAGAAAAACCCTGCGTGTCTTTTAAGAAAATACTGTAGAAATATCTTGTATTCTCTTCAATTTCAGAATCGAAAAAACTTTGGGCACTTCCCTCGTACATAACTTCGCCATCATAAGGATCTTGAGGAAAAAAATCAGTAGATTTTACAATACGAACATATTCAAAATCAATACTCGGATTCTGCCATATCAGCACAGCACCACCCTTATCTTTATTGATTATAAAATTCTGGATCAATGATATTTGCTCAATATTTTTTTCAGTTTGAACAATAAATGATTTTGAAGTCTTATTTCCATACAAATCTCGTGCATCAATTGTGATTGTATATGCAGTATCAGAAGACAAGTTGGTGATAAGGAGAGAATGGGGCTTCGTATACCCCACTTCCTGAATGACACCAGTCTGTCCATTCTTGGTACTCCAAGAAATTGAGGCATTCACAGGAATATTCGATGACCACAAAATTTTAATTGAGTTGAGTGTAACTGTTTGGGAATTAAACGTAATTGTCGGGAGTATTTTTTGACCTGATCCTGATTGCTGATCAGAATTATTTTGAGGTGTAGATGTAGGAATTGGAGCAGGAGTACAGTCATTTGGACATGTATTGATATCTTCTCCAATAACAGCTTCACACATATAATTATTATTACATCCATTTACATGGACAAAAACATTGACCGAGTCGCCCGCAGCTTTTATTTGATGCGTAATGCAAACAAAGGACAAGGAAAGAAGTATTGAAAAAAATATATAGAAGTTTTTTTGTAAAAAAGAAAGATTCACAAATTTATTTTATCATGGATTATAGTGCAGTCGCTGTAATAACAAGATCTGCTTGATAGACACCAGCTTCTTGAATTTTAGAAGAACCTATTCCTGCCTGATAATGAAAACTTGTGTCCGTGCCCAGAGGGTGATTGGAAGAATGTCTCTCTGCAACTACCATAGTAGTTGTTGCGAATCCCACCCAACATCTATTGGGAGTAGAGTTTGAACCTGCATTACAATTTACTCCATCATTCTTGAATTTTTGCAGAGCATCCGTACCCGATACGCTGAATCCAAAAGCAGATTCATTAGGGTCAACAGTAAAAAGAAAATCAGGATCTACACTTGCTGGCGTATAGTCACTAAAAGAATAAGGATTGGAGTGAAGAGCCGGACTAGATGATGATCGTATCGTGAGCTGATATCCACCGTAACTGTCCGTAATAACATTTACAACAGTACTTGATGATACATTGCTGACAGAGATTCCTGGTGAGTTACCGAGGTTAAGGAGACTCTGACCATTTATAGCAATATACGCAGTGTTCATTTGCTGATACCCTGCACGCATCTGATAGTTCGTCGAAGTAGAATTACCTGTTGCAATTTCACCTACTGTATCCTGTAATTGATACGAGCTACTCGAAGCATATCCTCCTCCAAAATTAAGGCTGTCAGATTCTAATTGATAATTCGTACTTTGCATTTGGGAAAAACTAATGTGAGGAAACAAGAGTACGGTCATCAACAACCCAATAAAAATATGTTGTGTTGGCTTAAGAAACATATGCTGAAATTATTATTTTCGCTTGAACTCAAATCTTCGAGAAATGAAGTAAAGTACTCCAAAAATCAACGCAAAGAGTAGAATTCCAGGAATTATTATTATCAATGGCAGAACAGTAAATCTTATTTTCTCCTTATCAAACTGATTACCATATCCTTTATATAATTCAAGTTCAGCTGAATATAATCCAAAACTTATTTTTTTACCTGGCCAACTAATAGTCTGATAACGAGTAGCGTCAGGCAATGCAAAGTACGCATCTACAGGCAATTGTGCGAGTTCTGATCCAAAAATATTTTTAATTGTAATTGTTCCATATGGAACCAAGTGGACACTACCGTCATTCTTGAATGCAATTTCAAAAGAAGTAGGGATTTTTTGATAAAATAATTTGTTTGGTCCACTCACATCAAAGGATGTAAGGTTTCCAGATTCTTTTACTGCTCCATTGATACGCATAAGAATGAGTGATCCGATTCGAGAAGTAAGCTGGGTTCCACTTTTGACTTCGCTCCCACCGCCTTCTACTTGACCTGCAGATTCATTTGAAACAATAATGGCACCGTAATGTCCTCCTGGTTCGATGTCACTCGGCGTTTGAATAGTAACTTGCATTGTCATTTTTTCACCAAATTGGAGAGTAAAGTGATCGAGTTCAGGAACAATGTATTCGCTTAAAGGATATGGAGTAGGGGTTCCTGCGGCTAACAAGACAACTGCACTTTCTGGACTATTGCTTCCGACAAAGTTTTCAGTCGAAATCTTAAAATCCATTGGTCGATTGGTACGATTCGTAACAGAGAGAGTCTTTGTAACTGTTTCACCTGGGTTGAGAAATATTTCAGTCTTTCCGGGCTCGACCACAAAATCTTCATTGTTATCAACATTTATCTTACTTATTGTGTATGCATCTGCAGTCTGTGTATATAGACAGAAAGATAGGCAACCAAGAAAAGCTAAGTAGTGCAATGTTCTTTTCACTTGTAAATCAGATTTCTTTTTAGATTGCATAGGGTTTTATTATTGAACAGTAGCAGTCGCAGTGATTTCTGCTAGATATGTTCCAGACGCTGCATAGAATGTATCTTGTTCAGCAGCATAACATACTGTCGTATCAACTCCTGATGGTGTAGTTGTACCAGTTGCAGTAGCAACTGTAAAGGTAGTTGTTGCAAAACCATTCCATTTCTGAGTTGCAGATGGTGTTCCAGCAGCACCACAAGATGATCCTGTTCCCCATGTTCCTGTATTTACATGTGTTCCGTATGCACTATATCCAAACTCCACTGAACTTGAAGGTGTGTTCCATGTTTCAGGAGTCCCTGGTGTTCCTGGTGTATAGTCTGCAAAACTTGCAATTGCACCTTGTTTGAGTGCTGGTGTAGTTGAAGATCGCACAGTCAATGTATATCCGTCAGGATCGTTGGTTTTGATGTTCCAGACAGAACTTCCAATTGAACTGTTTGCAGACACGCTAATGTTAGGAGACATTGTTACATCAGCAGGACTTGTAATTGATATACCTGCGTCAACAGTCAAAGAAACTTGAACTGTGTCAGATGCAGTTTGAGCTCTCAAATATTCAGGTTCAAAAACCGGGAAGAGTGATCCTGCTACTATTCCGATTCCAAGTGTATACACCGCTGATTTTTTAATAATTTTTATCATTTTTTTATTTTATTCTATTATGAATAGTATTATATAGTAGTTTTCAAAAAATAGATTTAAGTTATCAACATATTTTATGTTAATAACTTAAAATTATTTTTCTAACTGAATTGTTCGGATTGAATTTTTATTTTTATATAAATCAAAATCAAAAGCAGAATTAATATTTGCATTAAGCATTTTTGAAATCCCAGAAGTAGTCTGTCCCATCGAATACAGATTCATACTTACATTTCTTATAAAAAAATCATAGCCCTGAGTCAAAGGATTGTTCAATGCTTTTGAAACAATGTCAGTTACGTTTTCCAGAGCGAATCCATATCCACCTTTTACATCTGAATCAAAGTGAGTTAGTTTTTTTTTAGTGATTCAGTATTTGAATCTATCTTGAATATGTTTGAGAAAGTATCGAATATATTATTTGTCCCTACTACAAAGGACTCTCCCAAAAGTTCATATCCCCATAACACAGAGGCACCGATTGTGTTGAGATTACCTAGTGAATCATAAACAAGTTCGCCCTGTTTGAGATATACAGCAAGATATACGTTAGAAATACCTATCCATGTATTGTAAGTATGAGAAGGTAATCTGCCTATTGTCTGAAAAAATTGCCAGTATCCATCTGATAAATACGGAGTAAGTGCGAAGACTGAAGCAACAGATGGAAAAATGGTCGATTGAGAATATATTGTATCCTGTATACCCTGCCCAACATTTGCAACTACTTGACCTACAGACGATTCAGAGGAAGTGCGACTAATATTACTAGCGATACCTGGAATAAGGATCAGTAGAGCTAAAATACATACTGCAACCAATTCTCGTGGCATAACGAACTTAATATTCTTTTTAAGAATAGACGGGACTTCGCTCGTAATTGCAATCGAACCAGTTTCTAGAGATGGAGCTTGTTCTCGCACCTTTCTTTTTTTGGCTTCGGCTTCCAAGCGAATGCGTGAGAATTTTTTGGAAAGTTCTTTCTTTTTTTCATGAAGCTCTACCTCGTGTCTTTTTTTGAAAGCATCAAGTTCTTGAGCGGTGACAAACCATTCTCTTCCTTTCTGAATACCTGACATTTTGCCTAGGCGACATAGTCTGGAAATATAATCATGAGTATACCCAAGTAATGCACCCGCATCTTTTGATGTCATATAACCTTTTTCTTGTAGTGATGCTTCATTCATTAACATTAGTATATCAGAGGTAAAATATAAAAAAGGAGAAAAGCTTATTTTTTGTGGATATGTCGTTCAAAAAATAAAATTTAAATCGAGATTCCTGTTAATAATTCGATAACAGCAAGTAATTGAAGGAAAATTGGATTCCATAAAAACAAAACGAAAAAGAGCACGATGAATATTCCAAATTTTTGAGCAAACCTTTCAAACTTTTCTGCCGCTTGCTGTGGAACGAGTACTGACAGTATTCGATATCCATCAAGTGGCGGGATAGGAATAAGATTGAAACACGCGAGCACCGCATTGATCATCACAACAACAAGACAAAGTTGAACAAAGACAGCATCCATACTCAGAGAAGCCGCGGAGCGAATAAGGACGATAAAGAGGATTGCGATAATGATATTAGAAAGTGGGCCCGCAAAAGCAGTGCATACTTCGCCCAATTTACGGTTTTTGAAATTATAGGGATTAACAGGAACTGGTTTTGCCCATCCTAATATAAGGTTTCCTGGTAAAAGAGCCATAATAATAGGAAGGATCACCGAACCTAAGGGATCAATATGCTTGATAGGGTTAAAGGTGAGACGGCCTTGATATTTGGCTGTGAGATCCCCGAATCTATATGCAACATATCCATGAGATACTTCGTGGACAACTACTGACATAATAAGGACCAAGATCGAAAATATAATTAACATAGTTATTGCATTATAGAGGAAATATGATAACATGGCAAAACATAACTAAAACAATATGAAAGTTTGTCCAATCACAAAAAGTAAATCTCAAGTCGGAGGCGGATACTCAAACCGAACCCGTGCTACTCAATTCAACCCTACTGGTAAACGACGACGCCAGATCAACCTGCAAGACAAAAAGGTTTTTGTTCCAGAACTTGGTAAGTCCGTAAAAGTACGAGTATCAACACGAGGTATCAAAACCATAAAGAAGAATGGAGCATATGCTACTTTGAAAAAAGCTGGCTTGATCAAATAATTTCTCCGCAATAACAGTAGTTCCATCAGAGGATGCGACGATAGTCGCATCCTCTTTTGTATTCCATATAGTTGAACTCGCAGAGGCAAGAGTGTTCAATGCTTCAGGACTAGG
>JAYSRX010000098.1:0-7438 GCA_043720795.1 Minisyncoccota bacterium
TGTTCATAACTGGATCCTCGCCTCCGCAGGGATCATTGTTTTGTGTCACTTATACATATCATGCGTGCCAATCTCAAGAAAAAGTGCCTCGTCCCTAGGTAATCTAAAAATAATTCTGTAGGAATAATTAACAGAAAAAGAATAGTCATCTTTCAATCTACCGTGTAATTTATGTGTTTTTAATGATGAATTATAAGGATCTTGTTCAAAAAGCTCTATTTTCCCCTTAATTTCAAGTTGTAAATTCAAAGGTAGTTTTTTAAATTGTCTTATAAAACTAGGATGATATGCAACTTTTATCATTATTTTACTTGTTTTACTAACTCATCAAGATCTCCTCGCAAGACCATTCCTGCTTCAGCTTCAGCTCCGACCTTCAAAATTCTTGCAATTATAGTTTCTTCTTCAAATCTCTTCAAAGCCTTTTTAATCAGCTGTCCCTTACTCTCGAATTCACCAGAAGCAACTTCGTCGGCAATAAATTTTTCAAGTTCAGGGGTTAAAGATACAGATAAAATTCCCATATATTAAGTGTTAATATTAATACTTAATATATTATATTCTTTAAATTGAAAGTCAAACATAAATATAGTGTACAGAGAGAAGGTAAAGAGAGGATAAAGAAAGAGTAAAGGCTTAAACAGTGAATCTCCAAACATATAAAAAAGACGCGATTCCGTTGGAATCGCGTCTTAAAGACACCCAATTTATCCAGAACAATGCAGATCCGCCGACCTGTCACAACTCGGACATCCTTTTGTTTCCAGCTTTTCAACCAAAGTATCCTGTGGTAATCCTTCTTGTTGCAAAAGAACAGGAAGATAAGACTTTAGGACTGGGTACGTTTCTCCACACGTACAGTGAATGTAGTGAAAGAGACTTTCGTTTTTGACACTTTTCTCTTTTGGGAGAGACATAATTAATGAATGAGCCATAGGAAAATATAATACATTTATAAATAAGTTTTGTCAATAAAAAAGGCGCCTCCTGTCCAGAAGCGCCTTTGTTATTGTTGATTTTTTGTAGGGTCGATAATTTCTCCCCCGACATAAATCATGTATTTTTTACCAAGAATCTCTTCTTCGCCTGACTTTTGGGTCTGACCAGTGAGACAAGATTCATCTCCTTCGAGAATGGCGAACATTTTGCCTCTCGCAAAAGGATAACAGGTCTTGGTAGGGTTTTCGCGTACCAAACCCTCAAGTTCTTGCAGTGATTCTTTTTTTACCATAATTCAGCAATATTATATATTATAAATTAAAAATGTCAAATACCTCTCCTGGCAGCTTGTTTTGTAAACTCTTCTACTAATCTTTTTTTCTTTCCTTCTGGGTCAAGAATAAATGCATGCAAATGCTTCAAAACCTCATTCACATTAGCCATTTCATCTTCTTCTGTTATGTCTCCTCCTCCGTAACTCGATTTTCCGAAATCAATAATTACTGGTCTTTTTTGCTCCAAATCAAACATTATATTTCTAATCGTTACATCTTGATGTTTTATCTTGTGTTGATGAAGTGAATGAAATGCTTTTTCTACCTCTTTACGTATTTGTTGAATATCAATAGCATCAATATATTCTTTTGTATCTGGGTAGTTTAAAATTATATCTTGAATAGACAAGCCTTTAATATTATCCATTGTAATAGTTGTGTATTTTTCATCCAAAAAATAAAGAGGGTCTGGCTCTTCTTCTCCTTCATCTTCGGTTTCTTGAAAAGAATCAACTTCTAAAACTTCAGGAATATAGCAATTATGTTTTTCATCCAATAAAATTCTTCTTGCCGATTCTTGAAAAGCAGCTTCTTGAAGAGGTTTGTTTCTTCCCAATGGCGAGAATCCTGTTTCAGCCAAAACTGATCTTGTTATAGAACGTATTTCTTGAAACCTTTCAGATATTGTATGTAGCGCATGAATTTCGGGATCTAAGTCTTCAGGTGTAAAATTTTTACCAGGATAAACATCCAGAACATCCCAAACATATTTAACACAGACCATACTTCTCTCAGGATCTCCCATAGACACAACAAAACCATCATTCCCAATACCTAAGAATTTTGATTTGTCAGTGAGTAATTCTCTATTGTTTCGGTGTTTTTGATATCTTTCTTTATCAGTAAGGACAGGTTGTGAAAAAAGCAGTTCTGGTTTTTGGATAATTTCTTTTAAATACACATCCTCGACCGAACATTTTTTGTCTGGTAATACTGCCCGAGATTCAAATGAATAAGTTTCTGATTTTCCGAACATAAAATTATTTTAATGATATCATTGTATTATGTCACAAACTTCCCCTCTCCACACTCTCAAACGCGAATTCCTCGAATATCTCGAGATCGAAAAAGGTCGAGCAATTAGAACCATAGAAAATTATGATCACTATCTCACTGTGTTTCTTGATCAAACACAGATTACTACACCTGATGGCATTACCAATGACAAAGTCCGTGAATTCAGACTATGGCTCAACAGACAATCTAATGGCAACAATCGTGCAACTGGCGAGACAATCAAAAAAAAGACCCAGAATTACTACCTCATCGCCCTTCGCACATTTCTCAAATTTATGGCAAAACGAGGAATACCAACACTTGCTTCAGACCAGATCGAATTAGCTAAAATAGAACAGCGTCATATTGATGTTATTTCACAAGAAGAATTATACCGATTACTTGATGCACCTAATCAGGAAAAAGATCCCGAGAGACAATGGCGAGGCAAAGCAATATTGGAATTACTATTTTCAACAGGACTTCGAGTATCCGAACTCTGTTCTCTCACCCGCGATCTCGATCTTCACCGTGACGAATTTTCAATTAGAGGAAAAGGTGGAAAAGTACGCGTTGTATTCATTTCTCCAGAAGCAAAAGAAGCTGTCTATCAGTATTTAAAAGTACGAAAAGATTTTGCGGAAGCGTTATTTGTAAAAGTTGCCAATGAAAAAATAAAGTCAGATGGAATTAATGGACTGACACGCCGATCAATCGAACGTATTGTAAAAAAATACGCAACCATCGCAGGAATTACCAAAAAAGTTACGCCTCACGTACTCCGTCACTGCTTCGCTACAGATCTCCTCTCCAATGGCGCAGATTTGCGTTCAGTTCAAGCATTGCTTGGTCATGCAAACATTACAACTACTCAAGTATATACACATGTTACAGACCGGCATTTGCACGAAGTCCACAAAAATTTTCATAATAAAAGAAAGGCGGTTTAGTATTTGAAAAATCTCCTGACAGGAAGCCATCCTGGCAGGAGAAGTGATGTCGCAAAACGACGTAGCTAGACAGTACGATTACGGCGATTGACCGAAAGTTCTTGTTCAGTGAAGGTGATCACTCGCCCATAGTGTCTGTGTACGCTACAAAAAATTGTGCGTGCGTCGTCATTCATACGATCGAATCCAGATCTTTTCCACCGAGGGTCGGCAGATGTGATGGATCCTGGTTGGTTACCATTTGACCGGTTGTCCGCATAACTACAGAGCTCAGAAAAGACCTCTTGGGCCTCGTCCGTCATTTCTTGTTGAACGATATTCGCCACAGTTCCATTGACCTTTTCAGGAGTAATGGCGCTTGCGTTGGATACTGACAGTGCGGCGCATACCAGTAAAACAAGTTCTGATTTTGGTTTCATGTATTTGTTTCTTCTATTTGTTTGTGTTTGTATGTTCAATTTTTCCTGTATTCAACAGGTCTTTTTCAAATAATACAACTAACTTCGAGAAACACAAGTATAAAAAATCTCCCAATTAGGTAGATATCCTAATTGGGAGAAGTCATCATTTTATTGTTTAACCAAGTTCGTCTTTTGGTCCAAGAAAATGATTTTTGATTCTTTTTGATTGAGTTTGATCGTCGAGACACTCGGTGGAACGATCAAACCATTGGAGCTGAGAGCGATTTGATAACCGCATCTTTTACTTAACCTCCGAATCAACATATGTTCCTGCCCTGTCAAATCGGCAAACCCTACTTCCCTCCATCGATGATCATCGGCTTGGAGAATGATTGAAAAGCCACTTTTATCAGCCACTTGAAACATTTTTCCCATTAAAACGAGAATCTCTTCATAATGCTGGTTAAAGGCGTGTAATACTGACACAGTAAAGTGTGTACGTTTCAGTTCTGAAGGCGAATTGATTCCTGCCAAACTGCAAATATCATTAACTGCTGATAGTGGTTTCTTCACGTATTATGTTCTCTATTGATTTAAGTTTTTTGTTCAAAATTCCTGTGAATTACAGGTCTAATTGAAAATACTACAACTATATTCAAAAAAAACAAGGGTATGCTATATTTATCCTAATGAACAAAAAAAGTATCGAAATCATATCGTGGAACGTAAATGGTATTAGGGCTTGGGACAAAAAGGGTCTATTTGCCCAATTCATCCTTGCAAACCCAGACATTCTCTGTCTTCAAGAAACCAAAGCTCATCCTGAGCAACTCACATCATATCTCCAAAAACCCGAAGGATATCATGCATATTTTAACTCAGCCCTTTCTCGCAAAGGTTATAGTGGAGTCAGTGTGTATACCAAAATCGAACCCAAGCAAGTGATATTTGGACTTGATACCGAACACCTTGATCAAGAAGGACGCCAGATTACTCTTATTTTTGAAGATTTTATTGTTATTAATTGCTACTTTCCTAACGGCGGAGGTGAGTCACATCGATTGGAGTACAAGCTTGAGTATTTTGATGCGTTCACTGATTTTTTGAAAAAAATGGAAAAAATCAACAAAAACATCATCTTTTGCGGAGACATCAATATTGCTCATGCAGAGATAGATATTGCTCGACCCAAGGAAAATGCCAAATCAATTGGATTCTTACCTGAGGAAAGAGCAAAGATTGATACGTTTATCAAGAACGGATATATTGATGTTTTTAGAGACAGAAATCCAGACAAGATTAAATACACATGGTGGGATCAAAAGTCTCGGGCTCGAGAACGAAATGTCGGATGGCGTATAGATTATTTTTTTGTGCACAAATCTTTTCTCCCAGCTGTGGATAACTTGTTCATAAGAGACACAGTGCTTGGATCAGACCATTGTCCAATCGCTTGTAAAATAAAGCTTTAAGACATAAAAGACACTTATCCCCTTTTGTACACAGATTGTCCTTTACAGTGTCTTTGATAAGACCTATACTAAATGGGAGTCGCGTTCCTTCCGTTCTTTCACACACAACATACCAACACATATTCTTTTGTTTTCTCTGCAACCCCAGATTGAAAACAAAAGGCCCCAATAGTGAGACTCATTCCACTTTCCTTCCTCCCTCGCGCATATTTGCCATTTTCAAAGGTCATATTATAAGCGGTGAGGTTCTAGAGGAATCCACATGAATGCCCATTCTTTGTTACAGTTGATACCGTAATTGCCCTACTGGTTTTATTCAGTAGGAACACCCTTTTGTAGATGTTAACTGATGTTCAGTTAATCATACCCTTGGAGTACCAATTTAGTGCGTCCTGACCCAAACAATTTATGGTGTGGAACAAAGTGACGAGAGTTTCACAATAACACCACCCAACCTTGCTTTTTTTACTCGGCTTTACCGTGCTGCCCCGCACCAAAGCCAAGCCCCAATGCAATTGGGTGGTTTTTGTTTCCTAAGTTCAATCAAACAAGGCACCTGAGCAAGGTGCCTTTTGTAATGGTATGTTATTCGTGAAACACTTTTAATCCACGTTATATTTCTTCCTAATATCAGCAACTTGTTCATCATTTTCACGTTTTAAAGCATCTTTACCTTTTTGAGCCAATGTTTCCAACTCTTTGTCAGTCATAGACCGGAGTTCTGTTGCACGTGTAACAAGATATTCTTCAGTATTCTTTGTAGGATCCTCCAAAACCTCATCAAAAAGCACATACAATGCATTACCGAGTTGTTTACCAGGAGCAAAACCATGTTTCATGAGTAACATCCCATCAACTTTGAGCATTTTCAATGATACAGGATCTTTTAATGCTTCTTCGACCATAGAGACATACTTTCTTAGTCTATAAGGGTTAGCAGTAGGTCTTCCACTCCCAATTCGATCACACTGGCGAAGTTTGATAAGATCCCACATTGCAGTTTCACCTACTCGAGCAAGCATTCTTCTTACGGCAGTCAGTGTTATTTGATCAGGGTCAGAGAAAAACATATGCCACCTTATGAGCAAACATACATAGTCAATTGTTTCACGTGAAAACTTTAAATTGTCCAATGTTACTCGTGTAACACGTTCACCAACAACTTCATGACCAAAAAATGTGGTTTTACCGTCTGTTGTTCTTTTGGTGTGTGGTTTTGCAATATCATGAAATAGTGCTGCCAATCGTACCTCGAAGCTGAATTTCTGGTCAGCAGCATACTGGAGAGATCTCACAAGATGTTCGAAGACATCATAAAGGTGAGCTTTCTTATTTTGAGAAACACCAACAGCGTTTACCAGATCTTTTGAAATATATTCCAAGAGTCCGGATTGAAGCAATAAGAATATCCCTGCCGCTGGATTATCAGTCATAAGTAACTTAGAAAACTCATCCTTAATTCTTTCACGTGAAACTTTTTGCAATGTTTCACGATTAACATGAATAGAAGTAAATGTGCCTGAATCGATTACAAAATCTAATTGGGAAGCGAAACGTATAGCTCGCATAAGTCTTAAAGCATCTTCTTGGAATCTAAAGTCTGGATTACCTACTGTTCTGATTCGTTTCTCTGTGATGTCTTTTACACCATCATAAAGGTCAATCATATGTCCTTGAGAAGGTGAGTAGGCGAGAGCATTGATTGTAAAATCCCTACGGGACAAATCATCTTCTATCTTTTGACTAAAAGTCACAGAGTCTGGATGTCTATTGTCGGAATACCCAGCTTCTAATCTATATGGAGTAACTTCTACTATTTTTAAATGTGGATCTTCTGAATCTGTTTTGATACCCACAGTCCCAAAAGGGTTATCGTAAAATGTCTGATCTTCACCAAAGAGGGAAATGATCTGCTCTGGTGTGGCGTTGGTGGTGACATCATAATCTTTTGGTGTTATTCCCATAATATGGTCACGCACACATCCACCCACAAGAAAAGCCTCAAAGCCTGCGTGCTCGAGCTTTTGTGTTACTTGTGAAACACATTCCGGTATTCTTAAATTAATTGGACTTTTTGACATTTTTGTATAGAATAGGCGTTATTACTCTTGGAGTAATTTTAGTTTAACAGATACACTCTCCTAGTGCGACACAAGTAGCTTATGAGCGAAAGCAGATTAGATACTTGGAAGTACTCCATGAGTAACGTTAGTTTATAACAAAATGCTCTCGTAGTGAAACGGATATCACACCGGTCTTCGGAACCGTTATTGGGGGTTCGAGTCCCTCCGAGAGCACGAAAAATAACACCACCAACACGGATGTGTGGGAGGTGTTATTTTTCA
>JAYSRX010000099.1:0-7374 GCA_043720795.1 Minisyncoccota bacterium
ATACTAACAGCTAACAGCCAATAGCTAACTGCTTCCCTTCTACTCCACCTCCTTCCAGCTATCAATATTCCACGTTCCTCCCGGTCCACTTGTAAAAGTTGGGTTCACCAATCCTGATTCGTACGTCAAAGTAGCACTGGTCATAGTAATCTTATTAGCAGTTGCCTGTTTTGCTTCGGCACCTCCAGAGAATTCTATGGTCCCTTTTTGTGCGTTAAGTACCACCGCTCCAGTACCTCCTGTCACTTTGATAGCAGGATTTCCCGAACATCCTGCCCCTATTGGACACGTACTTGTAGTCACAATCATTAGATAACTTCCGGCTGTACCTGAGCCCTCAAAATCCCCGCCTCCAGATGAAGATATTTTTCCATCCGTAACTATAACTGCACTTGAAGCTCCTAATGTTGGACTTACTCGAATTTTTCCCCCTCCAGTTACACTTACATCACCTGTTACATATACGGTTCCGGCAATATTCAAAGTAGCACCCGAACCCACATTTATATCTCCGTTAACTTTGACTGGGCCGATTGTTTTATTAGTAGAACCTCCAATTGATATCGTTGTCGTTGCTCCACCCGTAGTCGCTTCGCTTTTCCAATCATCAATATTCCCATCCGAAATTGGAAAAGATTGCTGAACAGGATTAGCACGAGAAATATTACAATCCTTATTATTATTTATACCAGTCTGACAATAGATCGTTCCCACTACACTAGAATTTTTTACCTCAAAACTCCACACAGTGGATGAAGACATCCCCACACTCCCTACGGTTACACCGTCAATAATTCCAACACTTCCCCCTACATATATATCAAAATACTGATCGAGTGTTGCAGGTGACGTATCGATCCATGTTCCACCATCACTTGACCTCCAGCCAGCAACAGAAGTTTTTGCTACTCCACCAGTATATGAAGCATCGTTTGCTCCCAAGGCATAGTATTGTCCTGTTACTGTAACAGTATCAAATACAACCCAGTACGTTATCCCAGGAGTAAGAGCAAGGGTAGAAGTAAGTGGGACGGTCAGATAATTATACGTAGTAGTAATTGTTGGAGCACTAATAATACCTTCAGCAAGAGTTGTTTTATGAGGTTTACCACTATTATCTGCAACAATTCGCATCGTAATATTATTCATAGCGGCTGAACCAGATTTTTTGATCAAAATTCGAACACTAGAGATAGGGGTTGAAGTACTTACTGTAAAACTTTGGGCCGCATCCTGAGAAGTAGTGTTTCCTCCAAAATTAATTTCTGCAGGTGGATCAATAACTCCTCCATTGTTTGAAGTTACTAGGACAGGATCCGTAACATTTGCTGCAACAGCTGAACCACTAATAAATGCTCCTCCATTTCCATTCACATCACCATTTGAATATACATTTCCATTAATTGTCGAATTTCCAGACATCTCCAATCCTCCAGCTCCTACTTGTAGCCCATAATTAAAACTTACTCCCGTCCCTACACTCAATTTAAGTTCATAATTGCGTTCATACGAATCTACATCCGAACCAACAGACACAGTCTTACCATCAGTGGTGTCTGCAACCGTAATCAATGCATCGCCTTGTGAAAGAGTGAGAGTCTCTGGCGAAGAAAGTGTCATGTTAGCGTTTAATTTATACAGTGCTTCATTTGAAGCAGAGTTCGCCAAGAGAAATGCTTGTTTTGATTTTGAAAAAGATTTAGTTATCTGATAACTTGAAATTACTGGAGACGTTACTGCAAAAATAATTGCAGTTGAAAGAGCAAAGAACAGCAATGTATTTATGATTATCACCTGACCTTTTTGTGATGTGTTCTTATTCATATGATTCTCTTAAAATAGCAAAGCCCGTATATGATTTTGTTTCTGTTGCATTTTTTGTTTGAAATTGAAGTTCGAGATTGAATCTCACCGCTTCGGATACAGATGTTGTAACATAGGTAAAATTAAAATTTGAAACCGTAAGGTCTTTTGGACTAAGTGAGGTGATAGTTGTTCCATTTTGGAATTGTACTCTTCCATTTTGAACAAAAAATTTCTTTTCTGTAATCACTCCGTTTATTACTGAATCAAGATCAAGAACTCCGTTCGTAGTTCCAAACTGACTATTGATTGCATCTATCGAATCTGCAGACCGAATCTCTTTGGTAATCTGATCGACGAGTGCAAGTCCTGCTCTGTCTGCTCGAGGTATTGCAATTATTTCTTTATATAGTATATAAAATTGAACAATCATGACAACCATCACTGTTCCAAGTGCAAGTAGTCCTGCAACATATACGAGCAGTTCGACCAAGGTGAATCCACTTGTCCGTTTCACGTCATTCCCACGGAGGCAAGGATCCAGTCCTTTTGTGTTTTGAGAATTTTTAATTGGCATACATATCATGAATTAAAACTTCTGACGTAATTGTAGTTGTGGCATTTTTGTATAACCATGCAATAGTAATCGTCGCTTTTTTGGTATCTGGATCTACTGTTCCTCCACTTGTAACAATCTGATCTCCTCCATCACGATTCACTGCACTAAGTGTAAGGGTTCGACTCATGTTATAAGGAAGAGTTATGGTTGAAGTTGCCAATTGATATCCTGTTCCATTCCAATACAAGGTATATGTAACACTTGATGTTGTAGTCGCGAAGTTAGTGGCATAACTCGTATCACGCAAGTATTGTAGTGCTTCAGCGGTTTCATCAAGGAGAAGTACCGCCTGAGTCTCTCGTGTATTCTCGTATACAATTTTGAGATAGACTTGGATCGCACCAACTATTCCTACTACTGAAACCGAAATTATTGCTGCTGCTACGATTATCTCAACAATACTGATTCCTCTAGAAGAAAGTTTCATACGATTATTCTATCACAGAGATTGCTCCACTTGATTCAACTGTGAGCATCGCAGGTGGAACTGCGTTTAAAATATGTGAAACAGTTATCGTTGCAGTTTCGTTTGCATTTCCATTTATTTTTGAAAAATAAATCATATTGCTTGCATTTGCTATTGTTTCAGAAATTTGGAATTTTGAATCTAGGGCAACATTTTTATTGGAAGATGCTCCAGCTGAATATGTAGTTCCTATAAACAAAATATAATCTGAAGTATTAAATTTTATTCCATAATTAGAACCTCCTTTCCCTGTCTGCGTATCAGATTTTTGCTTTTCCAAATCAGCAACTATGCTTTGCACTATTCCCTGTTGTTCTTTTTTTATCTGAGCAGTACGAAATGAGTTAGTAACCATTGCAGAGAGCACCGCAGCAATAGCAATTGAGAAAATTAATTCCAATAAAGTGAATCCTTTCATGTACATTATTATATACCAGCGTTGTCATTATCGCACTCGATCGGAGCGTGTGGAATACGCGATCAGAGCGTGTGTCGTCATTCCCGCGAACACCACAAGAGTACTTCTATTTTGATAAATCAAAATATGTCGAGCGGGGATCCAGGATCACTTTAGTTAATTAAAAACGTTCAGAGAACAGTAATTACTCTTCGTTACATAAAGCATATAATAACTATTCTAATACGGACTGGATTCTCGACTTATTTTTCTTATGAGTGACATATTTTGATTTATCAAAATAGAAATCCTCTGGTAGGAGAAACGAATTAGAAAAATAGAAGTGCCTTGGCCGTCTTCGCGGGAATGACGTACTAATTACTCATCAAATTATTCACTACTTCAAAATCTTTTTCCAATTCACTCAAGCGTGTTCGGTTGTACACGGCAACTGCAGGATGATAGAGAGGGACAATTGAACACATACCCCAAGGAGCATCTATATTAAAAACTTTTCCGTGAATTTTTGAAATCGTTTGAATTTCTGAATCCAATCCAAAATATCTCATTATAAAATCCATCGAAAATCTACCGAGAGTAGCAATAACTTGTGGTTGAATTACTTCAAGTTGAGAAATAAGAAAAGGAGCATACAGGGCAATCTCGTCTGGTTTGGGGTCTCGATTATCTTGAGGTCGATCTTTGACTATGTTTGTGACATATACGTCTTCCCTTTTAACATTGATATGTGCCAACATTTGGTCCAAAACCTTTCCTGACGCTCCGCAAAAAGGCTTACCGGTCAGTGCTTCGTTCTTACCAGGTGCTTCTCCAATAAAAACTATTTGTGCATCAGGATTTCCTTCACCAACAACGGGAATATAGTTATTTTCAGTTCGATATGTGTATAAAGGAGATTCTGTGAGATTAAGTATCCGTTCTTGTATCTTTTTCAGTTCATCGGGTTTAGACATAGAGCTATTTTACATCTCTCCGACAGATGTGACTACATCAGTCGGAGAGATGTCTTTATAATTCCTTTAGGCCTATGTTTTATTATGTACATGATGTCTTATCTTAGAAAAATTGAAATTGGGAATTATTACCACATATATTCTCGAGGAGTTAACAAATGCAGCACGTACATAGAAGAATTGGATTATTTGCGTTTTGAAAGCTTACTTGAGGCATGTAATTCCAAGAATAAAATAGTCTTTAGAAATTATATGAAATCTCAGAAAGAAGATGCTACCACTCCAATAGTTACTGTCTTTTGTTATTGTCTTATGCCAAACCATTTCCACATGATACTTCAAGAAATTCACCCTGGTGGGATAAGCTTATTTATTCAAAAAGTACTTTCAGGATATGCACTTTATTTTAATAAAAAACATAATCGTACAGGTGCTCTTTTTGGTTCAAGATTCAAAAATAAACTTGTGGATAATGATTTATATTTTAATTATTTACTTACATATATTTGGAATAACCCAATAAAAATCATTAATCCACATTATCAATCCAAGGAGATTTTATATGAAAATAGTATTTTAACTGACGAAGAAAAAGCTTTTGCTAAAAATTATCCTTACAAGCATTTTTACATCTCTCCGACAGATGTATAACATCAGTCGGAGAGATGTACTAAATTCTTTTGCTTCGAGTAATCGTTTCAGGCCGTATATCAGCACTTCCTTTTGCCTTTGCTTTATCTTCTGAACGACTCATGTAAATATTTACAAGTGTTGCAATCACAGTTTCTGGTAAAAAAGCTCCTACCCACGGAATTAGCCCTACAATAAACGCACTGACAGTCGTAATCATCTTTTGTTTGGCCTTTCGACCCTTCCAGATTGGAGCTCCGAGTATAAAAAACATTGCTGGGAAAAAGACAAAACTTACCGCATCTTTTATCAAACCAATGACCACACCAATACCGAATCCGGCACTACCAATAAGATCCAAAACTAATTCCAAAACATCAAAAAAACCTGCAGCAGCAATAAGAAGTAGTGCAGCAACGGAGCCAATTCGATATCTTACTTCTTGGGGCGCTTCATTTGGAGATTGCTCATCTTGTTCATCATACTCTTCTTCAGAGTATTCTGTCTGTCTCATTTGCCCTGATACAGGAACAGTACGACGAGTTCGTGTAATATCATTGTTACGAGTGTTAGTAGAATTATTAGAAGGTCGATGTATCTGATTATCCATACAGATATCATACTAGATATCCTACTTCCCTGCACCAAATTCTGCTTTTGCCTTTTTAATTGCCATGATCTGAGCTGGATCAGATGAGATAATCTGATCTTCGGTATATGAAGCAATGATTTTTATGGCTACGTGCTTGAGTCCTGCAAAGAAGATTCCTTCTCCCACTCCTGATTCGAGAAGAAGATATTTTTCCTCATCAGTAAGGTTAAAAGTCTGTTGTACCATATCGATGGAAGACGCAGATTGCTTCATAAGGAGCTGAATAGAGGAGTTGGTAATAATAGGTAGACCATATGGAGAACGAAGAAAATCTTCGACATCCTGAGTAATTGTCGAAATTCCGAGATAATATTTCCGTCCTCGTTTTGCGAGTCCGTATAAAAATGAAGCAGTGTCTTCTGATTTCATCATCCACCATGCCTCATCGATAACAAGTAATCTCTTTTTGGTTTCTTTTCGAATCGCACTCCAAATGAAGTCTGTAATGAGATACATCGCAACAGGCTTGAGTTCGTCTTCCATACTTTGGATAGAGAACACAATGAACTTTCGATTGATATCAATGTTTGTTGGTCGGTTTACGAATCCTGCCCATGTTCCTTTGGTGTATTTGGAAAGTTTTTGCACCAGACTTTCTGCTCCTTCCATCCCCGCAAGTACTAATTCAAAATCAGAAAGAAGTGGAGGTTGTGCACCTGAGAAGTCTGCATCAGGAGTAATATCTTTGAGTGCATATGTTTCGGTCAACGCTCGATCAATAATCGCATCTTCTTCAGGCGTGAGTCCACCAAGCATAATTCGAAATAGTCCTACGAGGTTTACAATTTTGGATCTGAGAACATCTGATGGAGACTCGTCTTCTTTAGGAGCAGCAAGATCAAATGGATTAATATGGTGTTCTGAGTTAAGTGAAATACTGAAGTATCTTCCGCCTGCAGACTCTGCGAGATATTCATATTCTCGTTCAGGGTCAATTACAATTACTTCAGTATCAAACATAAGGGACCGAAGAATTTCGAGCTTGGTAGCATATGATTTTCCTGATCCAGATTTTGCAAACACAACTGAGTTGTAGTTCTCAAGTGAAAATCGATCAAACAAAATAAGACTTGAATTATGTCGGTTGATTCCGTACAAGATTCCTTTATCAGTTGTAAGGTCAAAAGAAATGAAAGGGAAAATACTTGAGAGCGGTGATGTGTTGAGTTTTGAATAAATTCCGAGAAGATCCTGAGCAACAGGGATCACACTATTGAATGCTTGTTCTTGTTGAAAAATAGCAGGCTTAGTATACACAAGCTGTGCTTCAAGAATAGATTTTACTTCTGATTCAAATTTATTAAGTTCATCAACTGTATCGGCGTAGATAGAAATATACAGACCCACATCAAAAATCTTTTCTTGTGCTTGTTGTAAATTATCTCGAAGATTCTCAAGATCCTGATACGCAGTATCGAGCATCGGATCACGCACGAGTCCCTTTTCTTCTCGTGAGGAGATCTGACTTTGTACTTCGGCTACCTTTTTCTTAAACGTTCGAAGTACTTGAGCAGTATCGATCGGATGAACACTGATAGAAACATCGAATACTTTGTCCAAGTTAATAATTGGAGAGAACCATCCATCATTCAAAAATCGAGGATATGAAAGTACAAAGAGGGTTCGTACAATCTTGTCTCCCAAGTGAATCTCTCGAGGAGTTACTTTGAGTGCAGGTGGAGCGATAATATCTTGTAATTCAAGTACACCGGATTGATATATCTCCTGTGGCAAAAAAGAACTGATCTGTGGAATATCTTTTTTGTCGGTATTATTTTTTAAAAAACTGAAAATTCCCATATTATTGTTGCATTACCAGAGGTTTTTCTGCTT
>JAYSRX010000100.1:0-2599 GCA_043720795.1 Minisyncoccota bacterium
GTCTGAAGGAAGTAAGGGAGATATCGTCATTAAATTCATTGATTATTATCCGTCTTCGACTCAAGATAAAGAACACATCATAAAGGGTCTAGTTATTCCTTCTGAAGCTCTTCTTTCAAAATATGCATGTGTAGAGCTATATTTAGATTCCGCCTTGATAGGAGATATTATTTCAATTACATGGAAAGATGTTGTGTATGTTGCAAATGATAAACGAGATGATTGTTCTGTTATGTATACCGAAGGTGTGTTAAAGAATATCGGAGATGATCATGTATTGATTGAGGATCCTGAAACCATTCGAATTTATCCTGGTGAAGTTAAAAACCATCCACTAAATAAACCAGCGTATTATGTTATACCCAAGGCGTTTATTATAAAAATAGATAAGATTTCACACACATAATATGGATACAGAAATTTCAACAGAAAACAGTATTGCACACCTGCTCATACGAGGGCAAGACAATAAAGACTATCAATGTGTAGGAGTTGTTATACATGAGGATTCAAGCACCATACGTATAGCATTCAACGCTTGCAATAGTGAAGTGAAAGACTATGTAGATTTTAATAGAAATGAAATTTTGAAGATTGAATATGTAAAAATGGAGGACGTTGAAGTGGTACGTTAATATGTTTCAGGGCTTAGTTGCGCCACGTCTTGACAATATACTAATGCTTGTTGTATCATGTATTTAAATATTCTGATCTTCACAACGAAGTTTCAGGAAATTCTCAAAATAAACCAAAACGAAAGGTAACTAAATTATGAAAATGCTTATGGCGTTTTTTGTCTTACTAGGTCTTGTTGACTTGGTGAAGGGTGCTGTCACTGTGGCAGATATCACTGATACTCAGTATTCATCCACACTTTCTTCTTCAGTGGTCTCTTGGAGAGTGGAAATGATTGCTGGATTTCCGTCTGTTTCAACTATGGAAATAGCTGTTACAGCAAATGGCATCGCGAGTGCTAGTCACTCGTGGTCCTATCCTGAGCAGATCGGAATCGATTACGATTCTATGACAGGTAATCTGGAAGTTCGCGCCGGCTCGACGGTGATTACGAGGCAACCCACCATTGGCTTCAATGCTTTGCTCGTTCGTATTAGCGACTTCAATTTTCAGGAAGAAACAACACAGCTTAAAAACTCTGTGGTTAATAATGTGAATGTTCGTAACTTGTTTGCAGCAGTGAATGCTTCAGGCAGGGACTATGACCAGGTTTTAATCACTGGAATAAGTAATAATCAGGATCTCGTTTTTGCGTCCCAATTCATAAAGGGACAATATGCGGTCGATCATGATTCAGAATTGATTGTTACTGCGATCACGATTCCTGAGCCCAGCAATCTTGTCTTGTGGACGTTTTCAGTACTGATACTCTTCAGACGTAGACGTTTCTGACTTTCTTCAATGGCCCGTCCAACTTCGGTTGGCGGGCCATTTTAATTTATTGTATAAGTACAAACTGTGTTTCCTCCTGAACTTCCAGATGTTGAATTATTTATGCATTGAGTAATATTGCTTTCTAATATCCAACGTAAAACATAAGAATTTCCATCAAGTGATTGATATGTAACACCTCGATAATCTGTAGTCCCATTCATTAGTGATTGTTTATGTGCAAAATCTGAAGGAAGATAAGTACTTAAACTTGCATTAAATCCTGAAGATCCGGTCAAAAGTGATGAGCCCAAGCAATTTTCAGAAGCTAAATATCCAATACAAACTGGAGAAGCTCCACTTATGTAATAGGAAGTATTACTGTCTCTATACAACTCCAACGCCTTTACATATTCCAACACCAAACTATTCTTCGCCGTATTCCTTGCCTTAACCCTTCCATCATTCACTGCAGCGAGCACAACTGTACTCAGGAGTGCAATGATCGAAATAACCACTAGGAGTTCAATGAGAGTGAAGCCTGCGGTTTTAGGGGGAGTGAATTTGGTATAACGGCTTTTATGAGTCTTAAAAAATGTTCTATCAAATTCGGTGGATTGCTTGTGCATTGGATTATTTTGGAAGGAGTGGGTCCTTGCCAGCGCGGACGAGTTCGATGTATTGATCGAATGTATATGAGTTACCTGCTTGATCAACTACAAGATTACTTGTTGGAGTAGAGCGAGCATGTATTAATCCAAATGTAAGTCCTAATGTTGAGACAATAATAAGAATCAAAATAACCAACGCTTGCTTTTCATTTTTGGCAATACCAGTTCGAAGGAGAATAGTAATCATTGTCGGAGTAGTTGCATCTCCGAGTAATCTCCGTGACTTGATGTGGAATTCGTTCTGTTCGATAAAGTCGACGCTGTTCATTACTTCTATTGTACTACCTTTTGAAAAAAACTTTAATCGTATTGGTGTGTACAAGAATTTTTTGAAGAGCTGACGATTGAATAAAAGCATAATGAGGATTTGAAATTTTAAGGGTAATGTGTATAATGGTCAAACACTTCCTTGTTGAAAACTCATTTGATGTTGTATCTACTAGGCGAAAAAGTGTTGTGTAATGATATGCCTTCATAAATTGACTTAGGGCAAAGTGGAGAAAAACAGAATAAAATAAAGCGGGGTAGAGGAGAGGTACCTC
>JAYSRX010000101.1:0-2586 GCA_043720795.1 Minisyncoccota bacterium
TCCAACAAGAACGTGTTGAAGAAGTCTTTGAGAAACAAGAAGAAGCCACATCAACACAACATTCTACTCAAACAGTTACAGAAGTAGAAAAAAAGATTACTGAGATTCAACAAGAGTTCACTGATACGATTACACAAACTATTACAGATACTGCTCAAAACATTGTCCCTGCCACACTCGTATATAACCAAGAATCTTCTGTTTTTAATGTAAAAGATGTGGTGGTAAATATACTCTGTCTTGAAAAGACAAGTTCATACACTCGTTTATCCAGTGGAAGTGGAGTAATTATCTCGCCAACAGGTGTAATTCTTACTAATGCACACGTAACATATCCTTTTCTTAAGACATCACAATTTGATTCTTCTACCTACTCTTGTTCTATTAGACGAGAAAACATTCCAAACTATGGATACAATGCTGAATTAGTCTATTATCCATCTGATTGGCTCCAGACCAATGGCGAAGTTATAAAAGATCCTTCGCCCGTAGGGACTGGTGAAAATGATTATGCTCTTCTCCACATAACTTCTCCACTTGGACCTACTCCCAAGGCCACTCAATTTCCTTTTGTTTCAACACAGGTTCTTGCTACTGATCTCAAAGAGAATACAGATATTACTGTGGCTGGATACCCGAGTTCTAATAGTGGTGTGTTTGAAGTTGATACAAAACCAGGATTAAAAATTGCATATACACAGATTGCTGACTTTTTTACATTTGCACACAGATCTTTTGATGTACTACAGACAGGAGTAAATGAAGTTGCTTACCGCGGTTCATCAGGTGGAGGAATATTCAGGAATGAAAAGTTGTTTGGAATAGTTGTAACAACGAACTCTAATTCACAAGGTTCCTATATCAATGCTCTTACCATTCCCTATATCAAAAGAGATTTTAAAGATGATACTAATTTGGATTTTGATGAATATGCGAATTCTTCTTTGGATTTGTTAAGACTACGATTCAATACTTTATATAAAGAAAAAATAAAACAGCTTATTTCTGAGAGTTAAGTTTTTTCATAACTTCAATAACTGCTTCAACAGCATCTTCTTCTTGAAGCTTGTTGTTACGTGTAAAACCACAATTCTGACATGTGTGCGTAATGACAACGTTATTTGTTGATCCTGACATCTGAGTCGGTTTCATTATCCCCTGACATGCCTCTAATCTGTCACCAGGAGCGATATCAACATGTTTACTATACAAACAGTTGTGGCAATGATTTGTATACCCATTTCCCACGATAAAAGCACTGCAGTTTTCGCAAGTAAAATCTTCCTTATTTTTTATAAAACCTTTTGGCATTATAGAAATGTTATTGGCTGAATCCGCTAAGTCTTTTGTCCGTGTCCACTAAATAGGGTACGGATCAATGTCGGGGCGCCGGGATTCGAACCCGGAGTCACTCGCTCCCAAAGCGAGCATGTTAGCCGTTACACTACGCCCCGATTCATCCATCAGTACCATGAGGTATTGAAGAGTGATTCACACTACAATACCTTATATTTGTTTTATTTTCAATGAAAGTACAAGTTTGCATGACGGACTAGCGTGAAACGCCGATGTTTCATGTCTACCAAAGCAAGATCAATTTCGATTAACTCTTCAGAAATTTTATTAAGATAACAATAGATCTGTACTGTCTTGAGGAATCTTGTGAGTTTGGTCTTGTGAAAGTTTTCAGCTGGATTGTATTCTCCGAATGTTGTTTTTACTTCTATAAAGTGAATAACACCCTTCTTGAGTGCAATAATATCAATCTCTCCTCTTTTGGTGAGATAATTGCGTTCGATCAATACAAAACCATATGTATTAAGGATTTGTATCGCTATATCCTCCCCTCTATCTCCTTTCTTGCGTGGTATTGGCACGTATTGAGTATAGTTATCCACACTCATGCTTTTATAAAGAACACTTAAAGGACTAATATAAAGGGTTTTTTGGATTTTACTCTCTGTCTTATACACTTATCCCCAGAGTTATCCCCAATTTTGTTGAAAAGTAACACTTGCAACGGGACACACTAAAGGAAAAAGACAAATATGAAGATTTGTTTATCTAAAAGACTTTCTAAAAACTCTTGATAATTAAGGGTCTTTGATTTACTATAATAATGCGCGAGTATGGTTTAGTGGTAGAACACATCCTTGCCAAGGATGAGACGGGAGTTCGATTCTCCCTACCCGCACACATAATAAAGTCCCCGCTACATACAGCAAGGCGGAGCCTTGCGAACGGGAGAATCGATCTCCCTACCTGCAAAATCACTGTGGATAAGTAGGACTATAGTTCAATAATAGGTGTTAGAATTAAATAATGAAAACAGCATCAATTGTAAGCTTACTTACGTCATTGATAAATTTTATCGTAATGACAATCTTACAGAATAAAGAACTTGCCAACTGTACAGGTGGCGGATGTAGTTTTGCTGGAGTATTACAGGGAATCTCTATTTTATTTATCTCTGTCCCTCTTATTATATTAAGCGGAATCTTCATGCTAATTGCATTAAGAAGGATACGAAAAAATCCACTGGCCATTGAAAAAATAAACGTACTTACCATTATAGGATGGACAATA
>JAYSRX010000102.1:0-2565 GCA_043720795.1 Minisyncoccota bacterium
AAAATTCTTATGGGTGCATATCTTCTCAAAAAATATTTACCAATTGATTCACCTGGTTTTGCTGCTCTTGAAAATATTGGTCCAGGAACAAAAGTAAAAATTTCTTTTGGAAGTACGACGAGAGAGTTTGTGGTGAAGGGTATTCTCAAGTCAAAAGTTGATGAAATCACAACACGAATATATTTCGTAGATTCTCAACTTCGTGGGTTGATCGGTCGTGAAGATTTTAATGTTGATGAGATATCGGTAGCAGTAGATGAGGGTGTTGATCCTCAGGAAGTTACAAGACGATTGAAGGCAGCTGGTGTGGATGGAGTTGCCAAGGTTCAGACATTCTCTGAAGCAGAACCCAAATTCCTCAAAGATATCAAAGCAACATTTGCATTACTAGGAAATGCTATATCATCTATCGGTCTTGCTGTTGCTTCGATTACCGTATTTATTGTTATATTCATCAATGCAATAACAAGAAGAAAATTTATTGGTATTGCAAAAGGGATAGGTATCAGTGGACGGGCGATTGAATTCTCATACGTCATGCAATCTTTTTTCTATGCGATGTGTGGTTCTATTATTGGAGTAGTATTGGTATATGCTTTTCTCGTGCCATACTTTGCTTCTCATCCGATCAATTTTCCTTTTAGTGATGGAATTCTCGTTGCACCAGTTTTGGGAACTGCCTTCAGGATGGGGCTTTTGATCTTAACTACTATCGTGGCAGGATATGTTCCTGCACGGATGATTGTGCGTAAGAATACTCTGGATTCGATATTAGGTCGTTAATAATATACACACATGATCCACGTAAAAAATCTCATAAAAACATATAAAGACGGAGAAATAGAAACACAAGTTCTAAAGGGAATTGATTTTCATGTACAGGAAAAAGATTTTGTTGCAATCATGGGTCGTTCAGGTGCAGGTAAAAGTACCTTACTCTATCAAATGAGTATGTTGGACGAACCTTCAAGTGGAGAAATTTTGATTGACGGGGTAGATGTTTTATCACTTACAGGGCAACAAAAATCAACTTTTAGGTTAAAAGAACTCGGGTATGTATTTCAAGACTACGCGCTTTTAACAGATCTCACTGCTCTTGAAAATGTAGCACTCCCACTCTTGATGAAAGGGGAAGATAAAAAAACAGCATACAAACATGCGACTTCTGTATTAGAAAAAGTCGGGCTTGGTCATCGAATTAATAATGTCCCATCGGCGCTATCTGGAGGGGAACAACAACGTGTATCTATTGCTCGTGCTATTGTGCATAATCCAAAGATATTATTTGCAGATGAACCGACAGCTAATCTGGATAATGAATCTTCAAAGCAAGTTATTGCAATTTTTAAAGAACTAAACAAGACTGGTCAAACTATTGTAATGGTAACGCACGAGGAAGAATACGCTCTTGTTGCAAAGCGTATCGTACGACTTGATGACGGGAAGATAATTTCGCAATAACATCCTATCTTGACGCTCTTGGTGGAAACTATACACTTTAACTATTACAAACTAAATAATTTAATATGAAAAAAATAATTGGAGGTATCTTCGTGCTAATCTTTCTTGCTTCTGGTGTTGCATATGCAGAAACTGTAAATAAAAAGACCATCGATACAACTTGTGCCATAGGAGTTATTACTTCTCGAGAAGATGCCTTAACTGCAGCATGGATTACTTTTAATACGAAAATTGAAGATTCGTTTGAGTCACGTAAGAGCGGACTAATTCACTCATGGGAACTTTTGGAAGCTAAAGATAGGGCATATGGAATAAAAAAAGTGTGGGGTATTGCAAAGGTAGAAAAAAAGGAAGCTATAATTGAATACAAAAAGGCAAAAAAGGCAGCGTGGAAAAAGTTCAAAGTGGCAATTAAGGAATGTGGAAGTGATGTTGCTAAAGAAGCATCTTCTGAAAAAGAATCAATTGAAAAAATTGAAATTTAATTTAGAAACATACTCAAAAAAGCCACGGATGTCCGTGGCTTTTTTGTTGCAGTTAATCTTTTTGAGGAGGTCTCCAGAAAAGTTTTTCGAGGATGGAATGAGATGAATCTTTCAGTATTTTTTTGGCATATCGTTTACCCAGTTTGTTGCAGAGGGCAAGGATCTTTGCATTTTGATGAGTTGTAGTGTCTCCACTGTAATACGCACCGTAACATTGACTTCCGTAGTAAAGGAATACTGCTCGAAGCCAAAAAGCAGGGAAGGCATAGAAGAGAATTCGTTCTGCCCATTTGGGTGTGCCTCCAGAAATAAGGAAATAGGTCTTTAGATACGCTAGTCCTCCGATGGGTTGTCCAATTCGATTTGTATTTTCCATATCAAGAGCAAAAAACCTAAGACGATCTATGAAGTTTTTGAGGTGGGCTGGAACTGAAAAATTATATGTCGGAGTTGATATTATCAATCCTTGTGCACATTTGATTTTGTCAGTTAACTTTTTAAAATCACACTCATGTTCTTGGGGTCCGAGTCTGTTGTTGTAATGGTATGTATCTATGACAATATCTTCGAGATATATTTTCTCAACAGAAATATGTTCAGATGATTTGATACCTTCTAT
>JAYSRX010000103.1:0-7108 GCA_043720795.1 Minisyncoccota bacterium
CCCCTTGCATATCAATCCTGTTGTTGAGGAAATTGAACTCATCTATGATTTCTTCGGTACAAAAATTCTAATGTATCTCATTTCTGATTCGAGTTTTCATAGTACTGGTCAAAAAAGAATTCCTCTTGATTTTGCCCAACCGATGCATACTATCGGCTACCATGGACTTTCATGTGAGTCAGTCATCTCTGTCTTAAAAAAGAATGATGTCGAATATTCAAAATTAATTATTACTCATCTTGGTGGAGGCAGTAGCGTAAGTGCAGTCAATAAAGGAATAAGTGCATATAATTCAATGGAAGTCTCTCCACTCAGTGGAGTGCTCATGTCTACACGTTCGGGATCCATTGACCCATTTGTTGTTTTGTTGTACATGAAAGAACATAATCTTTCGTATGAATTAGCTCTTGAACATCTGTATACTAATTCTGGCCTCAAGATTTTGAGTGGTGTATCTGGAGATTTGAGAGTTGTTCGCGAAGAGGCATTTAAAGGGAACAAAGATGCAAAATATGCCATCATGCAGTTTGTTGATTCGATCGTTGCAAATATTTGCAAAGCAACAGCGTATACACAGGGGATTGATACACTCGTGTTTACGGGCACAATTGGATTGCGTGCCACGTATATACGCGAAATGGTGCTTGAAAAATTATTGTGGCTTGGGTGTGTTTTAGATCATTATAAAAATACAGATGTTGGCGAAGCATGTTTTGAAATTTCTGCTCATAATTCTAAAATAAAGATATTTGTAATACAGATTGATGAAATGAAAGAAATGCACACACATATACAGAAACTTTTACAAAGCAAGGTATAATATCCATATATGAAAATTTTAAAGAAAATAGCATACGTGCTTTTAATAATTGGAGGATTGAATTGGGGGATCTATGGATTATCAGGATATGATCTTGTGCATGTATTATTTAATTCTGTACCAATGATCGCTGCTCTCGTGTATGTTCTCGTTGGAATTTCTGCAGTCTACATACTTGTATGCCGACTTACTCTTTGTTCAAGTTGTAAAAGTGACGATGAATGTGAATGTGAAATAAAAATAACAACAAATTCTTATCAGACAGGCGAAACTAAAACTGAAGCATAATTAACTATGTATGCACTTTTTGATATAGGGGGAACAAAATCACGATTTGCCATTTCGCATGATGGAACTTCTTTTGATGAGCCTGTTATCATAGACACTCCTTCAAATTATGTGGAAGGAATCATTGCTTTTGATGAATGTATACGCAAGCTCACTCGAGGTAAAAAAATCACTCAGGCAGTTGGAGGATTCCCTGGAATAATTATAGATCAACAAGTATTCAAATCTCCAAATCTCAAAGATTATGAAGGTAAATATATTGGACATGAACTCGAAAGAATTTTTGGTGTGAAGCCTCATATTGAAAACGATGCTGATCTCGCAGCACTCGGTGAAGCTGTGTATGGAGCAGGTAAGGATGGTAGCATAGTCGCCTACATTACAATAAGTACAGGAATTGGAGGAGGGCTTGTGATAGATAAAAAAATACATCGCACCACATATGGATTCGAACCAGGTCATCAGATTATAAATTACAAAACCAAAGAAACGCTCCATGACATGATCAGCGGAACGGCCCTTTCCAAAAAGTACAACAAGCCTGCCAAAGAAATAAAAGAACCGGAAGTATACGAATGGATTTCTGAGTTGCTTGGAGTGGCTTTGACTAATACGATTGTACACTGGTCACCTGATATTCTTGTGATGGGTGGAAGTATAACCAAAGACATTGATCTTGGAGAAGTTCAAAAACAAATTGCCCTTAATCTTCATATTTTTCCTAAACTCCCACTGATTAAGAGAGCCGAACTCGGTGCCTATAATGGGATCTGGGGTGCTTTGCACATACTGCATACTGGTAAGTAATTATTGTTAGTTTTTATCTAAAATCTTTATCATGTATAAAACTGACATGTGGGAAAGTCAGTTTTTTGATTGTGCTATTATTGATGTAATGCAAAGGAAATTATCTACAAAAGAAAGAAAAGAAACAGTAAATAAAGGGTATTTGGAGGACCAGGATTATACCACTAAAGACTGGGTATTTGAGATGTTCGAAAGTTTTGAACGGAAAATTCTTCTCAGCTTTGACAAAAAAGTGGAAGCGATCAAAAAAGACAATAGACAATACTACGAAGTTCATCAGAAGGAAAATCGACAGCATATGGAGTCATTGATGGAAGAAAACAGACATAACCTTCAGGCGATTGTCGAAGTCTTTGATTCTAAAATAGAAAGAATTCATAGACAAATCGGGATGACACCACTCTAACTTTTTTGTATACTTACACCTCATTACAAAAGATAAACATCATATTATGAGTACAAAAACCGCAACGATTAAAAAAATTATTGGACGAGAGATCTTGGATTCACGAGGTAACCCTACTGTGGAGGTTGAAATTACATTATCAGATGGTGCGTTCGGACGAGCAGCGGTACCGTCTGGTGCATCAACTGGGAGTCATGAAGCGGTTGAGCTTCGAGATGGTGGCAAACGATACATGGGAAAAGGTGTAACCAAAGCTGTGAAGAATGTGAACGAAACCATTGCTAAAGCAATTCTCAAAAAAACTTTTACTCAACGAGAGCTTGATGAAAAACTCATTGCACTTGATGGAACAAAGAATAAGGGAAAGCTTGGTGCTAACGCTATTCTTGGAGTTTCACTTGCATATGCTCGCGCGACTGCGTCTTCGACTGGTAAACCTCTTTATACTCATATTGCATCTCTTTCAAAAAATAAGAACATTACACTCCCAGTTCCTATGATGAATATTATGAATGGCGGGGCACACGCGGTGAACTCGACTGACATTCAAGAATTCATGATCGTACCCCACGGACTTCCGACCTTCTCTAAAGCACTTCAAGCAGGAACTGAAGTATTTCATACACTCAAAAAAATTCTTCATGACAAAGGATTCAGTACTACAGTAGGAGACGAAGGAGGATTTGCACCATCACTTCCAACCAACGAAGAAGCACTCAAGCTTGTAGTAGAAGCAATAACAAAAGCTGGCTACAAACCAAAAACTCAAATCTCCATTGCTCTCGACGTTGCTTCAACAGAATTATTCAAAGATGGGAAATATCATCTCGAATCAGAAGGCAAGACATTTACGAGCGCAGAATTCGTAGATTATTATGTCGACCTTGTTGCAAAGTATCCGATTATTTCAATTGAAGATGCTTTGGCAGAAGATGACTGGGAAGGATACAAACTCCTTACACAAAAACTGGGTAAAAAGGTTCAACTCGTAGGTGATGATCTTTTTGTAACTAATGTAGAACGATTACAACAAGGAATAGATATGAATGTATGTAACTCAATCTTGATTAAATTTAATCAAATTGGAACTTTGATCGAAACTCTCGACGCGATCGCGCTTGCAAACAAAGCTGGCTACACATCAATTATTTCTCATCGTTCAGGTGAAACCGAAGATGCAACAATTGCACACATTGCAGTAGGTACTGGAGCAGGACAAATCAAAACTGGTTCACTTTCACGAACTGATCGAATTGCCAAATATAACCAACTTCTTCGAATCGAAGAATTACTCGGAGCAAAGGCTGTGTATCCGGGGAAGAAGGCGTTTGAGGTAAAGTAATTTCATAAAAACCGAAAATACTCCGGAAAATTTAGTCAGGGGACCCGCCGATTACGGCACCCAACCTCCAAAATTTTCCGGAGTATTTTTCTATATTTTGTAATTACGCTATACTGTACTCCTATGAATAAAAAACAAACAGCTCTTATCATCCTTGATGGATGGGGATATCGAGAAGAAAGTGAACACAATGCTGTTGTGCAAGCGCAGACTCCATATTTTGATTCTCTTTGGAATTTGTATCCTCACACTCTTCTTCATGCAGGAGAGGGATATGTAGGACTTCCTGCTGGACAAGTAGGGAGCAGTGAGATCGGACATGCTACTATCGGAGCCGGAACAATTATTGATACTGATCTCGTGCGAATTGCAAAAGCCATTACTGATGAAAGTTTTCATGCTAATCCTGCGTTCTTGGATTTGTTTACACATGTAAAATCAAAAAATAGTGCACTTCATATTATGGGACTTCTTGGAAAAGGTGGCGTGCATGCACACGGTGATCATTTGCACGCGTTTTTAAAATTAGCAAAAGATCAAGGAATAGAAAAATGTTTTATTCACGTATTTACTGATGGTCGTGACTCTGGTCCATACGATGCTGTCGATGCACTTACCGAACTAGATGACATGTGTCAGGAACTATCCTTTGGAACTATTGCATCTGTGTCTGGAAGATTTTGGGCAATGGATCGTGATAATAACTGGGATCGAATGCAAAAATTTGAAGATCATGTATTTGAATGTAAAAATGGATTATGTCAGATTGCTCCAATTTATGAATTAAAAAGACAGTATCAAGAAGGAAAGTCTGACGAGCATATAGAACCTTTTTCAGTTGTAGAAGCACCGCTCGGACAAGATGATGGTGTGTTCGTATTCAATTTTAGAGCAGATCGAGCACGAATGATTACAAAAAAACTTTGTGATCGTAAATCAGAACTTGGACTTCATATTGTAACTCTAGCCGAATATCAAAAAGATTTTGACGTTGTCGTTGCGTTTCCTCCACGAGTAATCGAAACAACTCTCGCTCAGGAAGTTTCAAGAGCAGGATTCAGACAAGCTCATCTTGCTGAGACAGAAAAATTCCCGCATGCAACATATTTCTTGAATGGAGGAAAAGAAGAACCACATGAAAGAGAAGAGCATGTAATGCTCGCAAGTCGAAAGGATGTACAGACTCACGACCTCGCTCCCGAAATGCGTGCAGAAAGTATTGCTGATGAAGCCATTATTCGCATTGATGCGGGTGTTGAATTTATTTTTATAAACTTTGCGAATCCTGACATGGTTGGACATACTGCAAATGTCCCTGCTCTTATTACTGCAATTGAATTTGTAGATACACAACTCAAGCGAGTATGTGATGCACTTCATGCACAAGGTGGAATTGCGATTGTAACGGCAGACCACGGGAACGCTGAAGTTAATATTAATCCTGCAACAGGAGACAAACATACTGCGCACACACTTAATCAGGTCCCATGCATTATTACGAATACTCAGGAAAGTATAAAAGTTGAAAACGGTTCGCTCCAGGATCTTGCTCCAACAGTGTTGAGAATTCTTGAAATAAAAAAACCTGACGCTATGACAGGTCAGAGTTTGATATAAAAAGAATAGATGATTTAAGCCTTATATTACGTGCTTTTTTATATATAAATGGTATAGTTTTTCTATATGAAATTTATAACGAAACTCAAGAGACTTACTGGAACAAAAATTGGTATTTTGGTCACTGTGCTGCTTGCTGGACTGATAATTTTTACAGTGATGAAAAGTCGCAATGGAGAAGAAAAAATATTTACTCTTACATCTGAAAATCTTGTTGCAACAGGAATTACTGTTGGTGGAACTGTAGTTGCACAACAGGAAGTTGAGCTCGCTTTTGAAACTTCTGGAAGAATTGCTCACGTATCCCGGAATGCAGGTGATCGCGTGAGCCAAGGTGCAGTAATCGCCTCACTCAATACAGGAATTATTTCAGCAAATATTCTCAAAGCCCAAGCTGACTTGGAGGCTGAAATAGCAAAATTAAATGAATATAAGAATCAAGAAGGGGTAGGCAGTACTGAAGTGGAAACCAACAAGAATCAGCTCGTTCGAGAAATAAAAAATTCGTATATTATTGCAGAGGATGCTATCAAAAATAAAACCGATCAATTTTTTAATGAACCCGATTCTCGTTTTCCTAAGATATTTTTTATTTTTAGTGATTATCATTTGAAAACAACTATCAATGAACAACGATATGAAATTGGAAAAACAATAAAAGAATGGCAGATGTGGGCGTATGACACAACAAAGGAAAACTACAGTGAAAAGAATATTACTGATACTAAAAACAATATTGCAAAAGTTCAAAAATACCTCAACCTCGTTGCGTCTGCAGTGAATAAATTCGAGGAAAGATCGGCATATTCACAAGCCGCGATTGATAAGTATAAGAATGATTTGGCGACTGCACGAACAAACATGAACACGGCTCTATCTGATCTTATTAAGACGGAAGAAGCACTTCGGAGTACTACTTCTCAAATCCCATATCAGGAAGCCCGTGTAAAATCTGCACAGGCTGTAGTTCAGAACTATCAGGCTGAACTTCAAAAATCAATCATCAAAGCTCCATTTACTGGGCTAATTACTAAGCAAGATGCAAAAGTAGGGATGAGTGCAGGAAGTGATCAAGCCCTTGTTTCTATGATTTCAGATTCCAACTATGGAATTGAAACATATGTTCCTGAAATCTATATTTCACAGATAAAGATTGGCAACAAGGCAAAAGTAAAATTGAACTCATATGGTTCAGTTGAAGAATTCGCTGCGACGGTTACCTATATCGATCCTGCTGCTGCCCAGCGGGACGGCGTAGCTTCCTACAAAGTCGAACTTATTTTTGATAAGAATGACGAACGAATAAAATCAGGGATGACTGGAGATGTTGAAATAATGACCGAAGTAGTTAATCCGACTTTTTGGGTTCCAATTTCTACCATTATTGATCAGGGAGGTGCGACATATGTAAAAGTTAAGTCTGGTGAAACGGTTGAATTACGAAAGGTTGAAGTAGGAGAACGAAATCCGACAGAAGTAGAAATAAAATCAGGACTGATTGTCGGAGATCAACTGATTGTTTCTGAACAAAAATAATCGATGTTTTGGCTCGATATAAAAATTGCATGGTTTCTTGCGGTGCGTCAGATAATGCGTTCAACTATTTGGACCACACTTCTTATTATTGGAGTAATGACTCTTACATTTTTAAACCTTGTTGTTGTAAGTGGGATATTGGTGGGTCTTATTGAAGGTTCTGTTCAAGCAAATAAAAATTATTATACGAGCGACGTTATCATTTCAAAATTGGAACAAAAGGAATTCATTGATAATTCTAATGCGGTTATTTCACAGCTTGAACAAATGCCAGGAGTGCGTGCATATTCTG
>JAYSRX010000104.1:0-2520 GCA_043720795.1 Minisyncoccota bacterium
CACGAATCCATGAGTCAGTTGAAGTGCTTATGGAAGAATTCAAAAAAATGCGCGATGGAGAGATTTTGGAAAAAGAACTCAAAAAAGCAAAAGACTTTCTCCTTGGGAATTTTGCAATTGGTCTTGAAACATCAGAAGATGTTGCCGACTACTTTGGATTTCAAGAATTACTCAAAGAAAAGATTTTGTATCCCAAAGACTTTGTAAAAAAGATAAAAGCTGTAACAGTAAAAGACATTCAAAAAGTTTTAAAAGAAATCATGAAAGAAAAGAATCTTAACTTTGCATTGATCGGTCCATTTGAAGAAAAAGACAAAGCAAGTTTTGAAAAATTATTGAAGATATAAAATAAAAAGGGTCGCACCTATCGGTGCGACCCAGTGATTACCATGGAAATTTTCCATCATCTGAATCCAAAATCGGAAAAGTATGTTCTTGTAAACTTTTCTTTAAAAACTCAAATACTTCCGCTCTGTGTTTGAAAATGGCTGGTTCGCGGTTTGTTCGAGCAATAAAGTCTAGTTGTAAAATATACATACATGCAATTTGAATTGTAGAATCTGGATGAGGTAGAGGTATCTGACAATATTTGCGGATATTTACACCGTTAAGACCGGTTTCATTTTTCCACCAACTTACATTCTCCTTTGCCTCTAACCATGTTCGACGGAGCCTGAAAAGCTCCTTTCTTGTACATTTAAGAGCTATTTTCAATATTTACATGTTGGATGTGGGACAGCTCTTTTTTAAAATACCACACCAATTGAGACTTGTAAATGTATGTGGCATAAATTGAACAAAATAGAGTCTATGGTACTATGAAGAAATGAAAGATAAATTAAATCAGCCCATTTCGATTGAGTTCACTGCTGGTACAGTGATGAAGACCATTGTTATTTTATTTTTGACATACCTTGTGTGGGTTTTGAGAGATTTGTTTTTGATTATTCTCACCTCTGTTGTAATTGCTTCGGCTGTAGAACCAGCTACTAGATGGCTTATCAAACGAAAAATTCCTCGAGCGCTTGCAGTTATTATGCTTTACCTCTCAGTCATAGTTGCTATCGCTACAACAATCACTCTTGTACTTCCACCTCTTGCGCAAGATATCAAGAACACCATAACAACACTTCCTCAGTATATTCAATCAGTTGACTCAAGTGATCTTGAAAAGATTCCTGGACTTTCGCTCGTCTTTAATCAATTCACTACTTCATTTGCCTCAGGTGAACTCTTCCAACAAGTTGGAGGATATGCAGGACAGGCATCATTTGGATTTTTCCAGACAGCAGGAACAGTATTTGGAAGCATCTTTAGTTTTGCGTTGATTATTGTTATTTCTTTTTATCTTGCTGTGCAAGATGATGGAGTCGCGAGTTTTCTTCGAGTAGTCACTCCTGTCAAACATGAAAAATATGTTCTTGATCTATGGAAGCGGTCACAACGTAAAATTGGACTATGGATGCAAGGACAAATTTTACTCGGTCTCATTGTTGGAGTACTTACGTATCTTGGTCTAAGTATTCTCGGTGTGCAGAATGCATTGCTTCTTGCACTTGTAGCGGCTGTGTTTGAACTCATTCCAATTTTTGGTCCTATCCTTGCAGCTATTCCTGCGGTTGGAATCGCACTTATTCAAGACGGATTTTCATTTGCACTTGTCGTACTTGGATTGTATTTAATCATTCAACAATTTGAAAATCACTTGATTCACCCTTTGGTAGTAAAAAAGATCGTAGGAATCCCTTCACTTATGGCAATTCTTTCATTGATTGTTGGAGCTCAATTGGCAGGATTCCTCGGGATGATTATTGCAGTTCCAGTTGCTGCCGCACTTATGGAATTCCTTAGTGATGTCGAAAAACAAAAAGTTAAAGAATTGGAACAACTCAGTGCCAACACTAATTAACGAGTATGAGTGAAAAGAAAAATTTTTATATCACGACAACATTACCCTATGTGAATGCAAAACCCCACATTGGTTTTGCTATTGAAATAATTCGAGCAGATGCAATTGCCAGGTTTCAACGCAAAATAGGGAAGAACGTATTTTTTAATACTGGTACTGACGAGCACGGAGTAAAGATTTTTCAGAAGGCGCAAGAAGAAAGAATTACTGCTCAAGAACTTGTTGATAAAAACGCTGAGGTGTATAAGGAAGTATTTGAAATTTTAAATATTCAATATGATGCCTTTGTTAGGACGACAGATGATCGTCATCAAAAGTCTGCACAGGCATTTTGGAATGCGTGTGATAAGGCAGGATATATAGAAAAAAGGACATACACAGGACTCTATTGTTCTGGATGTGAATTATTCAAGACTGAGCGAGATCTTATCAATGGAAAATGCATCGATCATCCGACAACTCCGCTCGAAGAAATTGCAGAAGAGAATTATTTTTTTCTCTATTCAAAATTTGCAGATACGTTATTAAAACTCTATGAACAAAAAGATTTTGTTGTTCCTGAATTTCGTCTCAATGAAATAAAAAATCAAATCAAAGAAGGTCTTGAGGAT